>URAQ01000164.1 GCA_900545875.1 uncultured Collinsella sp. | reverse complement strand
AGCGGTCTTGACGGCCTTGGTCTCCTCGGCCTCTTCTTCGGCCAGGGTCTCGGCCTCCTGCTTGCACAGGACGTTGTCGTAGGCCTTGCAGAACGGGTAGTAGATCAAGAAGTCAACGACCAGCAGGACGACAACCAGGACCAGAGAGATCGGCTGGAAGTTGGTGTCGATGAAGGTGCCGATCGGTCCGGGGAGTGCCCACGGCATGGCATAGATAAAGCCGTTCATGCCCAAAAAGTCGATGAAGAACTTACCAATGAGGACGTTGGCCACGGGGGCAAACAGGAACGGGATCAGGAAGTACGGGTTGAGGATGATGGGCGCGGCGAACAGCAGCGGCTCGTTGACGGCGAACATCACGGGCACGACAGAGGCTTTGCCGACGGCCTTGAGCTGCTTGGAGCGCATAAAGAGCAGGAAGATGATCGGGACAATGAACGTGGCACCGGTGCCGCCGAGTTCGCCGATGTAGTTACCGAAGTTTTCGGTCAGGGCGAGGGCGGGGTGACCGCCGGCCTGCAGCGTGGCGAGGTTGGTGGTGATGTTGCCAAACAGCGCGGCGTTGAGGGCAGGCTTAACGACCGAGGGGCCGTGGATGCCCATGAACCAGAACAGCGGGATCATGAACCAGATGAGGGCGAGGCCGGCGTAGGAATCGGCAGCGGCGAACAGCGGGCTCACCAGCGTGGAGATGACGTTGGCAAACGGGACGGCCAAGCAGGTGCGGCAGATAACGTCGATGACGGCGACAAACAGGATGGAGAAGCTGAAGGCGAAGATGTCGCGGAAGTTCTGGGCGATGGCGCCGGGGACTTCTTTGGGCAGCTTGATGGTGATGTCTCGCTTAATGCAGAAGGCATAGATGTTGACCGTGGCAAATGCGGCGACAAAGGAGCTCAGCAGGCCCTTGGTGCCCATGTTGTCGGTAAAGAACACCGAGACATCGGCGCCGTCGATCTTGGCACTCGTCTGGGTAACGGCCAAGATGAGCATAGCGCACATGGCGGCGACCATGGTGCTCGTGGCGTTGATGGCCTTGCCGGCAGGCATGCGGCGGTTCTTGGAGCCGGTCAGCGCGCTTGCGGTGGTGCCGGCGACCATGATGCCCACGACGCCCATCGTGAAGTTGTAAACCTTGTTGCAGAAGTTCACGACGTCGACGTTCCACCAGTCGGGCAGCGTAAAGCCGCCGACCGTGGCGACAACGCCCGGCAGGGTCGAAATAAGCAGGAAGACAGAAGAAGACAGGATGATGGGCATTGCTGCCAAAAAGCCGTCTTTAATGGCCTGAAGGTAGATGTTCTTAGAGACCTTGTCGAAGTACGGCTGACCTTTCTCCAAGAACTTAACGATCGATTCCATAGTTCACGCTCCTCTTTGCATGAAATCTTAATGGCATGGACGTTGAAAACCTATATGGTCTCCCGCTTGCTAAAAGCCCGGGTGCAGGCGGGGTCGGTCCCAGGGGGAGAGAGGGGAGCGGCTGGGTTTGTATCGCATAGGGCCGCTCCCTTCTCGGGGGAAAGCGAGGCGATGCGCTACTGCGCGTCCGCCATAGTGTCGGCGAGCTCCTTGTACCAGAGTGCCGACTGCTTGATGTAGCGTTTTTGCGTGTCGAAGTCGATGTAGAACAGGCCGTAGCGCTTGTTATAGCCGTTGGCCCACGAGAACTGGTCCTGCAGGCTCCAGATAAAGTAGCCCTGGACGTCGACGCCCTCGGCGCGCGCCTGGAGCACCTTCTCCATGTGCTGGTCGACAAAGTCGATGCGCTCGGGATCGGCGACGATGCCGTTTGCGTCGGGCTCGGGGTCCTTGTGGCCCAGGCCGTTTTCGGTGATATAGATGACGGGGAGGTTGGGATAGGTGGCGCTGATGTGCTTGAGCGTGTCGTAGAGGCCTTGCGGGTAGATGAGCCAATCCCAGTCGGTGGTGGGGATACCCGGCATATCGACCTGCTGCCCGACGCCCTTAAACTTAAAGCACGAGGTGCCCTTGTCTCCGGTGCCGTTAAAGCTGTTGGTGGACTCGCCATCGTAGGCGGCGATAAACGCCGACTGATAGTAGTTGAGGCCGAACATATCGTTGCGGGGCGCCGCCTTGGCGAGCTCCTCCATGTCGCTGTCCTCAACCGTAAGCGTGGCGTTGTTGGCACGCAGAATCTCGTTGATGAGTGAGAGGGTGCGCGCGGAGTAGTGACCCAGGAAGGCGCCGTCCATGATGAAGTCGGTGTAGAAGGCGTTGTACAGGTCGGCGGCGTGCTGGTCGGCGGGCGAGTCGGTGGCAGGATATGCCGGCGTCAGGACGTTGACCATGCCAATGCGTCCGCCCAGGTGCTCGGTCTCGTCAAGATCCTTATACAGGTTGACGGCGCGGGCGTGGGCAACGAGCTCGTTGTGCTGGCTCTGGATGCCGCTCGTCACATCAAAGTGATGGTTGGGCGGGAAGTTGCCTTGGATGTATTGGGAGTGCGAGAGGCTGATGAGCTCGTTGATGGTGAACCAATTCTTGACCTCGCGGAACTCGCGGAAGCAGAACTCGGCATAGCGCACATAGGCGTCGACGGTCTTGCGGTTGAGCCAGTCGCCCTGGTTGAACAGGGCGGCGGGGGAGTCAAAGTGATGCAGGGACACATAGGGCTCGACGCCATACTTTTTGCAGCAGGCGAACAGCTCGTGGTAGTGCTTAACGCCCTCGGCGAGGGGTTCGGCATCGTCGCCGTTGGGGAAGATGCGGGTCCAGGCGATGGACACACGAATGGCGTTGAGTCCATGCTCGGCAGAAAGGCGGATATCCTCCTCGTAGCGGTTGTAGAAATCACTGGCCGGGTCGGGCAAAAAGCGACCCTGGGCGACAAGGTAATCGTCCCACATGGTCTTACCCTTGCCTGCCACCTTCGTGGAACCTTCCGTTTGGTACGCGGCGGTTGCGGCGCCCCAAACAAAGCCCTTCGGCAGCTGCTGTACGCGGTTTAGCAAAGACATATGCATACACCCTCTCGTCTCGCTGTTCGATATTGTGCGTTTGCGCTCAGGAGGCTCCCTGGTTAGCGTTCAGCGGTGAAAAAGCCCGATAAACACTATCTTAAAATGATTAGAACCAAAATGAGCACGTGAACATTTGACAATGAGCACGTTAACATCCGGCTGGGATGTATAGAAACAAAACAACTTCAAACAGCCGCGAACGGTTGTATTTGTTCGGTAAGCGGTTTTGATTGACAGAAGTTTTCATGTTGTGGTATATGGCTCGGGTATCATGAGCACGTTATCAATGTATGTACGATGCGCCATGGGCGCGGGGAATAGTTGGGAAGCAGGTTAGCGTGGAAGGCATGGCTCAGCGGACAAGGAATGGTCGTTCGGCGAGCGCGGCAGAGGTTGCGGCGCTCGCTGGCGTGAGCCGCCAGACTGTGTCTCGCGTGGTCAACGGTATGCCCAACGTGACGGAAAAGACGCGCAAGCGTGTGCTGGCCGCCATGGAAGAGCTGGGCTTTCGTCCCAATTTTGCTGGAGCGGCGTTGCGCGGCGGGTCGTATCGTTCTATTGGCCTGTGCATGTACAACATCACACGTGTCGGTAACCTGGCGACGCTCGAGGGTATCATGCAAGCGGCGCGCGAGCACGATTTTGCCGTCACTATGATCGAGATGGGCGGCGACAAGCCCTATGCACTTGCCGATGCCTCGCGCCGCATGGTCGAGCGACCCGTCGACGGCATGATTCTCAACATGAACCGCATGGCTCCCGATTTTGAGGAGTTTGTTCCCCAGCCGGGAGTGCGAACGGTCATCCTGTCCATGTATGCGCATCCGCGCTGCACGACGATCGACTCCGACCAGTATGGTTCGTGCGAGCTGTTGACCAATTATCTGCTGGAGCATGGTCACTCGAATATGCGGTTTGTGGCGGGTCCGGAAAACTCGATTTCCTCGCGTTTTCGTGAGGCCGGTTGGCGCGATACGCTGGGTCGTGCTCATGTCGATGCCGCTCCGATGCTGCGCGGCGATTGGAGTGCGGACAGTGGGTACGCCATGGGCGAGCGGATTGCGGCCGAGGTGCTTGCCGGCGGGTCGCAGGCGCCGACTGCCGTGCTTGCGGCAAATGACCAGATGGCGCTGGGCGTTATCGCCGCGCTCGAGAACGCGGGCCTGTCCGTGCCCGACGACGTGAGCGTGGTTGGTATCGACGACGCACTCGAGGGACTTGTTCCTCACAATCGGCTGACGACGCTGCGATTTGATTTGCGCGGTGTCGGTAAGCTTGCGTTTGAGGCGGCGATTGGAGAGAGCTCGTCTATCGAGGCGATTCATGTGCCGAGCACGCTGGTCGAACGCTCGACTGTTAGGGACATACGGGGTTAGGTCCTACTCCGTTTGTCTCGATTTGTAACAGGTAGACGGTCAAAAGCGGGCTACGTGTTACAGATTTAGATTCTTCGGAAAGAGCAATCCTGTTCGTCTCAATCTGTAACAGTTAGGACCCAAAATCTCGGCTAGATGTTACAGATCGAGACAAACGGCCCCCAGGCCGAACAAAAACAAAAGACCGGGGGCGGCGCGCCGTGTGACGTGCCGCCCCCGGCTGAGAAATGGGG
>URAQ01000163.1 GCA_900545875.1 uncultured Collinsella sp. | reverse complement strand
GGTCAACTGTGAGGCCGCCAATGTGGACAAGACCGTGGACGCCGCCCTGGAGCAGCGCCGGGCCATCCAGATTCTGCGGGACCGGGGGGCCCTGGAGACCCTCTCCCCCAAGCTTCGGGAGGCCGCCCAGCTTCGGGAGGCCCACCCTGAGCTCTCCCTGGCCCAGCTGGCCGCCCTGTGCGAGCCCCCTGTGACCAAGTCCTCTCTGAGCCACCGGCTGCGGAAGCTCATCCAGCTCAGCGCCCAGGACACCGCCCCCTGAGCCCCCTGTGACAGGTCTCGGAGTCCGTCTGTCTGTTTTTTCATGTTCTATCCTGACAAGAGAAAGAAAAGGAGTCTATCTTCTATGAACCGTTACGAACAAGCTGTCGAATATCATCACAAAGGATTTAACTGCTGCCAGTCTGTGCTGGCCGCCTATTCCGATCTCACCGGCCTGTCCCAGCAGGCCAGCTTCGACATGGGGGGCGGGTTTGGCGCCGGCGCCCAGACCGCGCGTGAGATCGGTGCCGATGTGCACCTTGATATCGGCATCAGAGATCGCGAGTGCCTGAGCATCGGTGTTGATGGCAACAAACTCGACGCCGCGGATGCCCTCTTCGATCATTCGATTGACCGCGTTGGTACCGCCGCCGCCGACGCCGACCACCTTAATGACGGCAAGGTAGTTGTTGATCTCTGTCTCGTGCATGTCGGTCCTCCGAACAAAGGTTATAGCCATAGCATGGGTCGACCCCTGCGCACATTAACCTTCAGGTTGAAAGTAAATGCAAAGGTAAACTGTATTATGTTTGCACATTATGAACGTATCAGTCAAATAATTGACCGTGAAAACCAAACAAACCAGATAAACGGCGTGGTATGGCCCCTCAACAAAGCATCAACCAGCGCTACGAGGTCGGAGCGTTCCTAAATGTATAGTTACCCGGAGAGCGCACATTGATATACGTTACGCCCTCTACCTGCGAAAGCAGCTTGGTGACTACGCGCTCCTTCTTGACGATATCGTTCGAATCGCCCAGCGACACCTCAATGCCGTTATTGAGGTTTGCCGAGATGGCTTCGACCGAAGGCGTGGAAATATCCTTGACTTGTCCCAAGAACTCGCTCGAAAAACCACGCACATAATCCAAGCCAGCCTTAACGGCCTTGGAGCTCACTGCCTGGCCGGAAACCGGAGCGACATCCGCCGAGACATCAGTCAACAACACCGCGCCATAGTGCTTAGCGAGCGCCAGCGCGGCATCAATGCCGGTCAGGGTATTTGAGCCCTGCCCCGTCGTGATGACGTTGCCCTGGTCATCCACTTCGACCGACGTCGACAGCGGGGCGATCCAGGTGTCATCATCCCCGATGGCCCAGGCAAGGTCATCGGAGCTGATATAGGCAATTGCAATGACCTTGCGCTCCATCGGCGTAATGATGAGCGTATGTGGGAACTGACGCTGGACATCCACGCCCGAGACCCACGGGTTCTGCTTGAGGTCCTCGGTAATCTGGTCGGGATCGACGTTAAAAAGCGACGTTCCCTCGGGCAAATCGATCAGCTGGATAGCATCGTGCTTCGTCACATGCTCGCTGCCTTGAATCTGAATATCAGTGGCGGTAAACAATCCAGAGTTAATCACCACGATAGCAACGACGACGAGCACGGCCAAGGCGGCCAAAACGCCGCCCACGATTTTGCCTTTGCCTGTAACGACAGAAGCGGCGTCTGATGTTTTATTTGCCATCGCCCTAAGTAAAGACAACGGGTTGACGCCTTTTTTACCCGAAGGCTTCTTGGCGGTAGCCGGCACCGATGTCAGCGAGCGCGGTTTCGATGCGCCCAGCGTGCGACTCGGACGCGCCGCCTTAGTTCCTGTCGAGGGCTTAGGAGTTGCCATAGGACGGGCAGGCTTGGCGCCCATAACAGGCTTTGACGTCACCGAGGGACGCGAGGACTTTTTTGCGGCCGGACGATTACCGAGCTGCGAGCCGACAACCGGACGACTGGTCTGTCGAGCATGCCCGACAGGCTTAGAGTGCGCGACGATATTGCGTTGAGGTTTGGCAGGCGCGCCGGAACGCCCTCCGGCGCGGCGGAAGGTGGGTTTCGATGCTCTAGAAGCCGAGGAATTTAACTTCCGGTCTGAGCTCGATGCCATACGCCTCCCTCACCTTTCCGTGCACATGTCTGATAACCGCGGCAACGTCATCGGCCGAGGCAGTTCCGTTATTAACGATAAAATTAGCGTGAACGGGCGAAACTTCCGCGCCGCCAATCGAAAAACCCTTTAATCCACAATCCTCGATAAGCTTGCCCACGCTCGCATCGGGCGGGTTGCGAAAGACCGACCCGCAGGATGCGCGACCCATGGGCTGTGTACGCTTGCGCCTCGTCAGGTACCGCTCCATGCGCTCGCGAATGTCGGCCTTGGGCGCCGGTTTAAGCTTGAGCACGCACTCGAGGATGATCTCATTGCAGGGAAGGCTACATTCGCGGTAGCCCCAAGTGATCTCGGACCCCGCATAATGTTTGATACCGGATGCCGGGTCAAACGTTACGACATCCTCAACCAGCGAGCCAATCCACTCGGTCCGTGTGCCGGCATTCATAGATATCGCACCGCCAACCGAACCAGGGATGCCAACGGCAAACTCAAGGCCCGAGAGGCTACGCGACAGGGCATCGTTGACCAGGCGCGCAAACATCACGCCCGCACCGACCGTCAGCGTACAACCGTCATCGGCAACAACCGTGCGCTGGAACTCACGTCCGAGCGAAATGACGGCGCCGCGATAACCGCCATCGGCAACCAGCAGATTGGAGCCCTTGCCGATGATGACCCACGGCACCTGCTCGCGATCGAGCACCGCCACGGCGCGGCGGAGGGCATGATAGCTATGGCACGTCACAAAGAGGTCGGCCTTGCCGCCGATACGATAGCTCGTATGACGCGCAAGGCGCTCGTCCTCGATCACATCCGTGTCGATCATGCCCGAGAGCGCCATGACGGCGTTAAACAGACCCATTAGACTTAAGCGTCTTTCTTGGCAGTCAGATACTCAATGAACTCGGGACCGACGGTCGTAACGTCACCGGCACCCATAGTGAGCAGCAGGTCGCCCTCGCCCACCATCTGCTCGAGCTCCTGATTGAGCTCAAGACGGCTGGAGCAGTACACGACCTCCTTGCCAGGATGCTTGGCGCGCACGGTATCGGCGAGCATCTTAGAGGTGACACCCGGAATGGGCATCTCGCCAGCCGAGAACACATCAATCAGCAGCAGTTTATCGGCATTGGCAAATGCATCGGCAAAGTCGTCGCACAGGGCCTGCAGGCGCGAATAGCGGTGCGGCTGGAACACGACGTCGACGTGCTTGTAGCCCAGCGACGAAGCAGCAGCAAGCGTCGCCTTGATCTCGGTGGGGTGATGGCCGTAATCATCGACCACGGTGATGCCATCGATATCGCCCACGTGGGTAAAGCGACGGCGGACGCCCTCAAAGCTCGAGAGCGCCTTGGCGGCGGCGTCGATGTCAAGGCCCAGGACATGGGCGACGGTGAGCACCGCCGTGGCGTTGAGCATGTTGTGGCGACCGGGATTGCTCTTGATCTCCACAGCGTGCTCAGTGCCGTCCTCAAAGCGAACGATAAAATCGCTCTGGATGCCCTTGACATCCGGGTGCATGCAGACGATGTCGTTGCTCTCGGCAAAGCCGTAGGAAAGCACGTGACGACCCGTCGACTTGGCGAGCTCGACCAGATGCGGGTCCTCACCGCAGACGATGACGGTGCCGTCCTCGCCCACCAGGCTCATGAATTTGGCGAAAGTTGCCTCGATCTCCTCGATACCCGAGTAGTGATCGAGGTGGTCGGCCTCGACGTTGGTCACGATGACCACGTTGGGGTTCAGGAACAGGAAGGAGCTGTCGGACTCGTCGGCCTCAGCGACAAAGTAGTCGCCCGAGCCGTTCTTGCCGTTCGTGTCATAGCCCTCGACGATGCCACCGATCAAGAAGCTCGGATCCAGACCCATGCGGTCGAGCATGGTGGCGCACATCGAAGACGTGGTGGTCTTGCCATGCGTGCCGGCAACAGCGACGGTGGTGTAGCCGTGGCCCAAAGCAGAGAGCATCTTGGCACGGGGCCACACGGGAATACCAAGCTCGCGAGCGCGCACGAGTTCAGGGTTGGACTCCGGAATAGCGGTGGAGACAACAACCACGTCGGGCTTGACCTCGTCGATCGTGGCGGCCTCATGGCCCACATGCACCTTCACACCAGCGCGGGTAAGCTGGCGGATATAACGTGACGTCTTAAGGTCGGAGCCGGTAACGGCATAACCGCGCTCGTGAAGAACGAGGGCGATGCCGCTCATGCCGGCGCCGCCGATACCGATAAAGTGGGCGCTCTTAAACTCGGGCGCGGAGGTTGCAGTCTGGGAATCAGCCATGTGCTCGTGTACTCCTTGCGTAAACACTGCCTGTAACCCGTTAACTGTACCGCACCTACCGCATCAGCGCGAGGGCGACCGACGATATCCCGTCTAACTAACGCAAACCCTCTACCGCATCCGCCAGAAGAGCGGCGGCCCTATCCTGAGCCAGACCACGC
>URAQ01000162.1 GCA_900545875.1 uncultured Collinsella sp. | reverse complement strand
GGCGTCACAGGCGAGATAGACCCGCTTGGCCCGGCCTTCCCGGATCGCCTTGCGGGACTGCTTCACGCCGATGACCTTCTCCTGGGAAGCAAGCTCCGAGATCACGGGAAATTCCTCCTGAAACGCATGGCAAAATCCGCAGAATCCTAATATCCGCGCATTTTTGGATTATACCATGGGGAAACATATCCGTCAAGACATTTTTCGGTAAAAATTTTCCATGATCCGCAGACTTTTGGACGTTTTCCCCATCTCCCGGGCGTGCCGGATACCTGGAGACATCTTAGGAGAACTTCTCCCTGTTTCCGGGCCGTTTCTGGCCGCCGTCCGGATACGGCGCAGTGCGCCTGGGAACAAGGGAGCTTTGATATTTTAAATAAAGGGGGGCGTTGGTCATCCGCTTCTCAGCAGAACCGTTTCAGCCCCGGGCTGCGGGGCGTCTCCTTCACCCCGCCTCTGGATGCCCGGCATCCGAAAAGAGAGCCTGACCGCAAGCGGTCAGGCTCTCTCCCGGTCTTGTGTCTGCGGGATGTCCGGCGAATCACAGCTCTGCGGGAATGGGCTCCGGGGCGGCCTCAACAGGCGCCGGGCCGGGAACCAACTCCTCAGCAAAGGTGTGGTAGGCCGTCAGGCCCGTGCCGGCAGGGATCAGCTTGCCGATGATGACATTCTCCTTCAGGCCCACCAGATGATCGGCCTTGCCCTTGATGGCGGCCTCCGTCAGGACCTTGGTGGTCTCCTGGAAGGAGGCGGCGGACAGGAAGGAGTCCGTGGCGAGAGATGCCTTCGTGATGCCCATCAGCAGCTGGGTGCCTACGGCGTGGCGCAGAGGCTCGCCGTTCTCCTGCCGCTCACCGGCGGCGTTGCGGCGGTCGATCTCCTCGTTGGCGTCGTCCAGCTCCAGGACGTCCACCATAGAGCCGTCCAGCAGCTTGGTGTCGCCGGCGTCCTCCAGACGGACCTTGCGCATCATCTGGCGGACGATGATCTCGATATGCTTATCGTTGATATCCACGCCCTGCTGGCGGTACACCCGTAGGACCTCCTGGATCAGGTAGTTGTACACGGCGTCAGCGCCGCGAATGCGCAGCACCTCGTGGGGATTCAACGCACCGTAGGTCAGCTGGTGGCCGGCCTCGATCACGTCGCCGTCCTTCACCAGCAGGCCGGTGTGAGGCACCGCGTAGGTGCGGGTGTCCCCGTCAGGTGCGGTGATGACGATGTTCACCAGGCTGCCCTTGCTGGTCTCTTCGAACTTGACCGTGCCGCCGATCTCTGCCAGAGTAGCCATCCGCTTGGGCTTACGGGCCTCAAACAGTTCCTCGACACGGGGAAGACCCTGGGTGATGTCGCCGCCGGCCAGACCGCCGGTGTGGAAGGTACGCATGGTCAGCTGGGTGCCGGGTTCGCCGATGGACTGGGCGGCAATAATGCCGACCGCGGTACCGATGGCGACCGGACGACGGGTGGAAAGATCCCAGCCGTAGCACTTCTGGCACACGCCGTACTTGGAACGGCAGGTGAGCAGCGCGCGAAGCTTGACCTTCTTAAGGCCGGCATCGACCATCTTCTGGATGTCGGCGACCTTCTCGATGTAGCCGTCCTGCTCAAAGAGCACGGTGCCATCGGGAGCCACGACGTCCTCAATGAAGCAACGGCCGACGAGGTCGGTGTTGAGGTCGGTGGTGCCGGGGATGATGAGGTTGTAAGTGACGCCCTCGTGCGTACCGCAGTCCTCCTCGCGGACGATGACGTCCTGGGCCACGTCAACCAGACGACGGGTCAGGTAACCGGAGTCCGAGGTGTGGGATGCGGTATCGACCAGGCCCTTACGGGCGCCGTAGGTCGAAATGAAGTACTCGAGCGGCAGCAGACCCTCGCGGAAGTTCGCCTTAATGGGAAGGTCGATCGTCTCGCCGGACATGTCTGCCATCAGGCCACGCATGCCGCCGAGCTGACGCAGCTGGGTCTTAGAACCACGGGCGCCGGAATCGGCCATCATGTAGAGCGGGTTCTCCTCGTCGAACAAGTCGAGCATGAGCGCTGCAACCTTGTCGGTGCAAGCGGTCCACTCGTTAACGACTTCGATGTGGCGCTCCGTCTCGTTGATGAAGCCCTCCTCGAAGTACTCGTTGATCTGGTCGACGTTGGCCTGGGCGCGGTCGAGCAGCTCCTGCTTCTCGGCAGGGATGAGAGCGTCCCACACCGAGATGGTGAGGCCGGCGCGGGTAGCGTAGTGGAAGCCGGAGTACTTGATGGCGTCGAGGATCGGACCGACCTTGGCCTCGGGATAGCGATCGCAGCAGTCGGCAACCAGCTTGGCCACGTCGCCCTTGACCATCTTGTAGTTCATGAACTCATAGTCTTCGGGCAGGCACTGGCGGTTGAAGATGATGCGGCCGATGGAGGTCTCGAAGCGCGCGGTCTTGTTGCCGGTGACGTCGTAGTCGACAAACTCGTTCTTGCCGTTCTTGACGCGGAAGATACGGGTGCCGTCCTCGTTGATGACGTTGGCATCGGCAGCGGACACGCGGACCTGGATCTTGGCCTGCATGTCGACCTCGGAACGGCAGTCATAGGCGTGCAGCGCGTCGTCGAAGCTGGCGAACACGTGGTTCTCGCCCGGCAGACCGTCGCGGACCTGGGTGAGGTAGTACACACCGATGATCATGTCCTGCGAGGGGATGTTGACCGGCTTGCCGGATGCCGGCGAGCGCAGGTTGTTCGCAGAGAGCATGAGCACGCGGGCCTCGGCCTGAGCCTGGCTGGACAGCGGCACGTGGACAGACATCTGGTCGCCGTCGAAGTCGGCGTTGAAGGGCGAGCAGACCAGCGGGTGCAGGTGGATAGCCTTGCCCTCGACCAGCACCGGCTCAAAGGCCTGGATGGACAGACGGTGCAGGGTCGGTGCACGGTTGAGCAGCACGACGCGGCCGTCGATGACCTCTTCGAGGATGTCCCACACAAAGGTGGCACCGCGGTCGATAGCGCGCTTGGCGCCCTTGATGTTCTCGACCTTGCCAAGCTCGACCAGGCGCTTCATGACGAAGGGCTTGAAGAGCTCCAGCGCCATGGTCTTGGGCAGACCGCACTGGTGCAGCAGCAGCTTGGGGTCGGTAACGATAACCGAACGGCCGGAGTAGTCGACACGCTTACCCAGCAGGTTCTGACGGAAACGGCCCTGCTTGCCCTTGAGGGCCTCGGCGAGCGACTTGAGCGGGCGACCGCCACGGCCAGAGACCGGGCGACCACGACGGCCGTTGTCGAACAGGGCGTCCACGGACTCCTGGAGCATGCGCTTCTCGTTGTTCACGATGATCGCAGGGGCGTCCAGGTCGAGCAGGCGCTTGAGTCGGTTGTTACGGTTGATCACGCGACGATACAGGTCGTTGAGGTCGGACGCGGCGAAGCGGCCGCCGTCGAGCTGGACCATCGGGCGCAGATCGGGCGGAATGACCGGGATGACGTCCAGGATCATGTTCGCGGGGCTGTTGCCGCCCTTCAGGAAGGCGTCAACGACCTCAAGGCGCTTGACGGCCTTCTCGCGCTTCTGCTTCTGGGAATCCTCGTCGGCGATGATGGCCTTGAGCTTCTCGGCCTCGGAGGGGAGGTCGATGGCAGCGAGCAGGTCGCGGACGGCCTCGGCACCCATACCACCCTTGAAGTACATGGAGTAGTAACGGGTCATCTCGCGGAACAGCGGCTCATCGGAAATGAGGTCACGCTCGCTGAGCTTCATGAAGGCGTTGAAGGCGTCCGTGCGGAGCTGCTTCTCGTCCTTGCACTCTTCCTCGATGTCGACGATGCCAGAGGCGATCTCCTCGGGGGTCAGCGGCTCCTCGTCGGAGAACTCGTCGAAGTTCTCGGGGTTGCCCTGCTCCTTCAGAGACTCAATCTGACGGGCGCACTCGGCGTCGATCTCCTCGAGGTCGGCGGCGAGCTCCTCGCGCAGGTCGTCGGCGTTCATCGCCAGACCCATCGTCTTGCAGTAAGGCTCCAGTTCGGAATCCGCCATCTCCCGGAACCCTTCGAGCACCCCGACGGGCTTCACTTCGGCCTGCTCCATGTCGCTGAGCACGCTCAGGTCCTTTTCGCGCGACTCGACGGCATTGATATGGTAGCGTTTGATCCGCGCGATCTCCTCGTCGGTCACCGCGCCGTCGAACAGCAACAGCTTCGACGAACGGATGCGCACCTCGGCCGACGGGTCGATCAGCCGCACGCAATCCACGGCCGACGCGGCGCGCTGGTCGAACTGGCCGGGAAGATACTCCACGGCGATATACTTCTGTCCCGCGAGGTCGCACGCATCGGTCACGCTGTCGGTCACCACTTCGCCGAAGACGCTGTAGCGGGTCTTTTCGAGCAGTTCCTCCGAAAAGCCGAACAGATCGTAAACGTTCAGCAGCCGCAGTTCGCGGATATCGAGGTTCAGGTTGGCGTTCAGTTCCCGGCGCAGGCTTTCGGCCTCGACCCGGAAACGGGGATGTTTTTCAACAAAAATCCGGTAGTTTTTCATCCTATATCGTTTAATATTCTTCATTCGTTTCTGCGGTCCTTACCGACCGTTCCGCCGGTCTTCGTCCTCGCCGCCGCTTCCGGAAGCTCCTCCCGTCCGCCTGCGGCGACG
>URAQ01000161.1 GCA_900545875.1 uncultured Collinsella sp. | reverse complement strand
TTCGGTGAAATACGGACTGTTTAAGGCTTCTAGCCAAGAAAACAGTCCGTATTTCACCGCAACTGATGAGGCGATGGGTTAGCGGAGCAGGCCTGCTACTTCGCCGGCTAGGGTGATGGTGCCGGCGGCTACGAAGGACTCGCCGGCGGCATCGAAGGCCGCGAGGGCCTCGGATACGCTGGGGTACACGCCAACAAGCTTGCTAGCATCCACAAGGGCAGCGAGCTCCGCTGCCGGCAGGTCGCGATCGGAATCGGTCTGCGTCACGACCACGCGCGGGAATGCCGGGATCAGTACGTCGACGATGCCCGCCACGTCCTTGTCGGCCAGCGCGGCACACAGCAGCGTGGGACGATTCTCCACGCACGGATCGATCTCATCCAGGGCGCTCACAAAGTTCTCGCAGCTCTGAGGGTTATGGCAGGCGTCAATCAGCTTGAGTGGATCGGTACCCAGCACATCAAAACGACCCGGCGTGGGACAGCCCATAAGCGAGGCATCGAGCGCGTCGTGATTGAGCTCGCGGCCCAGATACCCCTCGCACAGCATAATCGCGCACGCGGCATTCTGCGGCTGATACGCCGGCTTGACCATGCTGGAGGTATAGATCGCGCGCGGCGTAGTGCAGCTAAACTCCACCGTATCGCCCACATGAGCCGGCACCTTGGTCGTGGCATGGCTCACCACCAGCGGCACCACACCGCACTCTCGGCAACGAGCATCCATCACCCGTTGAACGCTCGCCTCGTGCGTGCCCTCACCCAAAACAACTAGGCGCCCGGGTTTGATGACCGCGGCCTTCTCACCCGCAATGGCCTCGAGCGTGTCCCCCAAAATGCGCGTGTGGTCGAGCCCGATGCCCGTAATGGCAACGGCAACGGGATCGGTCGCGCTCGTGGCGTCCCAACGGCCACCCATGCCAACCTCGAGAACGGCGACATCCACGCGAGCCTCGGCAAACACCACAAGCGCAGCAGCCGTCAGCAGGTCAAACGGCGTAATGGCATACGCACGCTCCCCCGCCGCCACACGGCGCTCGTTCACACGGTGCCCCGCCTCGACAGCAGCCGAAACGCCACGGGCAAACGCCTCGTCGCTCACAACGCGTCCGTCAACCTCCATGCGCTCGGGATAGCGCACGAGCTGCGGCGACGTATACAGCGCGGTTTTGAGCCCCTCGCCACGAAGAATGGCGGCCGAAAAACGCGTGGTCGAAGTCTTGCCATTGGTACCGGCGACCTGAATGCAATCAAAATACTCGTCCGGACGCCACAACTCATCAAGCATATCGACAACCGTCTCGAGCAGAGGCCCAGCATCCCCAGAAATCCGCCCCGTATCAGCAGCCAGCCCAACAGCCTCACCAAACGAAAGCAACTCAAACGAGAACGGCACAGAATACGACCCAGAACGCTTAGGCATAAACCAAAGTCCCCTCAACATAAAAAGAGGCCCGTAACAAACAACGAGCCCCTCCCATTCAAAATATCAGCCAAACACCGCTGCAGCGGAATCAAGGCCACAACTCGGTGGCCCTAACACGCCAGATGCAAGCAACCACGTAACCGCCATGGGAGCGGTTTGGGGCTTTGCTCGATACAAGTTCCGCACGAGCCGAAGGCCACTTAATGTGGCCTTCGTGCGAGCAGGACTGTCCGCAGTAGCGAGCAATGCCCCAAACCGCGTCCCCCAGTACCGCCTACGAGAAGTCAGCAACCTGAGCAGTCAGCGCCGCCAGGATCTCCTTGAGCTCAGCTGCACGGTCCCTCTTCTTCTGGACCACCGCGGGCGCGGCCTTAGCCACAAAGCCCTCGTTGGCGAGTGTCTTCTCGCAGCCGGCGAGCTCCTTCTGGGCCGCGGCGATCTCCTTCTCCAGGCGCGCCTTCTCGGCCGAAAGGTCAACCCTGCCCTCGAGCACCACAAAGACCTCGACGCCGCTGTCGACCACGGCGATGCTCGCAGCCGGCTTCTCAACGTCGGTGCCCATGACCAGAGAAGCAGTGTTCGCCAGCGGCTCAATCGTCGAGCGCAGGCTCTCGAGCTTCTCGATGTCCTCGGCACCGGCGCGCACGACCACGTCGAGCTCGGCCTTGGGGCTCAAGCGGTAACGCGAACGCGTGGCGCGGGCGGCGGAAACGACGGCGCGGCACAGCTCAAACGCGCGCTCGGCGTCCTCGTCGACGTACTTGGCGTAGTCGGCGGGCTCGGGCCACTTGGCGATCATGAGCGCCTCGGCGCGGTTCACGTTGCCCTCGGCGTCCAGATCGAGCACACTCGCCGGCATGTTGTCCCAGATCTCCTCGGTGACAAACGGCATGAGCGGGTGCATCAGGCGAATGGAGGTGTCAAGCACAAAAATCAGGTTGCGCTGCGCCTGCAGACGGCCCTCGCCCTTCAAGCGGGCCTTGGTGACCTCGACGTACCAGTCGCAGACCTCGTTCCAGAAGAACTGCTGCACGCCGCGGGCCATGTCGCCAAAGGTGTAGTTCTCGATACCCTCGGTGACCATCTTCACGGCCTTGGCCAGGCGGCTGAACATCCAAGCGTCTGCCGGCGTCTCCACGACGGGCTCGCCGGGCGTGTAGCCCTCCATGTTCATGAGCAGGAAGCGGCTCGCGTTCCAGATCTTGGTCACAAACGACTTGGCCTGCTCGGTGCGCGGGCTGTCGATGAGCTTCTTGGTCTTCTTGTCGATGTTCGCGTCGAACTTAACATCCTGGTTGTTGGTGCACAGCGTAAGCAGGTTGTAGCGCATGGCGTCGGCGCCGTACATACCGATGAGGTCCATGGGGTCAACGCCGTTGCCCTTGGACTTGGACATACGGCTTCCGTCCTTGGCAAGAATCGTCGGGTAGATGACGACGTCCTTAAACGGCACCTCGTCCAGGAAGTACAGCGAGCTCATGACCATGCGGGCGACCCACAGCGCGATGATGTCGCGGGCGGTGACGAGCGCCGTCGTGGGGTGATGTCCCTCGAGCAGCTCCGGCTTTTGCGGCCAGCCCTGCGTGGCGAAGGTCCACAGCTGCGAGCTGAACCAGGTGTCCAGCACGTTCTCGTCCTGATGCACATGATGGCCGCCGCACTTGGGGCACACATCGGTGTCCTCGGTAAGAGCGTCCTCCCAGCCGCAGTCCTCGCAGTAGAACACGGGGATGCGGTGGCCCCACCACAGCTGGCGGCTGATGCACCAGTCCTTAAGGTTCTCCATCCAGGTGGTGTAGGTCTGCGTCCAACGCGCGGGGTGGAAGGTGACCTTGCCAGAGTTGACGGCGTCGAGCGCCGGCCCTTTGAGCTTATCGACGGCGACGAACCACTGCTCGGACAGCCACGGCTCCAGTGCGGCGTCGCAACGGTAGCAGTGCATGACGGAGTGGTCGTGCTCCTCGACGTGGTCGAGAAGGCCGTGCTCGTCGAACCACTTGATGACCGCCTCGCGGCACTCCTCGCGGGTCATGCCGGTGAACTCGCCGTAGCCTTCGACGACCACCGCGTGCTCGTCGAAGATGTTGATCTGCGGCAGGTCGTGAGCCTGACCCATGGCGTAGTCGTTGGGGTCGTGGGCCGGAGTAACCTTGACAAAGCCAGAGCCAAAGTTGGCATCGACATGCCAATCCTCAAAGATGGGGATCTCGCGGTCGACGATGGGCAGCTTGATGGTCTTACCCACGAAGGCGGCCTTCTCGGGGTCCTTCGGGGAGACAGCAACGCCCGTGTCGCCGAGCATGGTCTCGGGGCGCGTGGTGGCGACGACGATGTAGTCCTGGCCGTTGACCGGCTCGGTCAAGGGATAGCGCAGGTGCCAAAGGTGGCCCTTCTCGTCCTTGTACTCGGCCTCGTCGTCCGAGATGGCGGTGGTGCAGTTGGGGCACCAGTTGACGATGCGCTTGCCGCGGTAGATCAGACCGTCGTGGTACCAGTCGCAAAAGACCTTGCGCACGGCCTGCGCGTAGTCCTCGTCCATGGTGAAGCGCTCGTTGTCGAAGTCGACAGAGCAGCCCATGCGCTTGATCTGTTCGACGATGATGCCGCCGTACTCGTGGGTCCAATCCCAGCAAGCGTCGACAAACTTGTCGCGACCGATCTCCAGGCGGCTGATGCCCTCGCTCTTGAGCTTCTTGTCGACCTTGGTCTGCGTGGCGATACCGGCGTGGTCGGTGCCGAGCACCCAGCGCGTGGACTTGCCGCGCATGCGGGCCATACGGATGATGGCGTCCTGGATGGAGTCGTCGGTGGCGTGACCCATGTGGAGCTTGCCGGTCACGTTGGGAGGCGGAATGGTGACGGTGCAGTCGCCCACGCCCTCGCGGCGCTTATAGTAACCGCCGTCGAGCCACTTCTGCAGGATAGCCGGCTCGTTGACCGCCGGATCGTAGTTCTTGGGCATCTCTTCTGCCATAGCCATGCTCCCGAAGAGTCGAAGTTTGCGTAATTGCTCAACAGGATAGCACGTGGGAGATGCGCTTTGGAGGCTGGCGCGCCATTGCTCACGGGCAAATCCCGTCAAGGCATCAAAAGAAAAACGGCTGACACATGGCCAGCCGTTTCAAAGATAGACAACGCATGCATGCGCGTCGAAGATGCTAGTCGAGGTCGATATCGGACCCGGCATAGACGCGACGCGGCTGCTCCTCGCCGCGAA
>URAQ01000160.1 GCA_900545875.1 uncultured Collinsella sp. | reverse complement strand
CGTTTACCATCCGCCTGCCGTTCGAGAAATGCAAGCGCTCCGAGATTCCTCAGGCAGTGCGCGTGGATGCGGGTGATGGCGATGCTCTCCAGGGCTTGCGCGTTTTGCTCGTAGAGGATAACGATCTGAATGCCGAGATCGCGCAGTTTACACTCAGCCGTGCCGGTGCCGTCGTGACGCATGCTAAGGATGGCGAGTCTGCCGTTGAGGCGTTTGCCGCGAGCGCACCGCACGAGTACGACGTGGTGTTGATGGACATCATGATGCCTGGCATCGATGGCCTTGAGGCCACGCGTCAGATTCGAGCGCTCGATCGCGAGGATGCCGCGACCACGCCGATTATCGCCGTGAGTGCCAACGCCTTTGCCGACGACCGCAGGCTTTCGCGCGAGGCGGGCATGGACGCGCACCTGAGTAAACCCGTGAGCTCGCAAGAGCTCGTCGAGGCACTAGCGCACATTGCCGCCGACGCTTCATAAGCATATGGCCCGGTTCCAAGGTTGGTTGGAACCGGGCCATATTGCTATTTGCGAGACCTGCTGAGGGGCTTACTTTTCTTGAATCTGCTTACCGCAGAGATGCTCAATCGTAATCTCGTAGAGCTGGACGCCCTTGATGTCTTTGGCGATTTCCTCTTCGACTTCCTCGGCAGAAGGGTAGTACTTAAGGGCGAGCTGGCGGACTTTGTCCTCGATAAACGCGGGGGTGTCATTCGCCAGGCGACAACGGCCAAAGACCACGGTACTCATAACGTAGGGAGCCCAGTCACCGTCCTTGTACCACTCGTTGCCGTAAACGGTAAAGCAGATCTTGTCGTCGCGCTTGAGTGCGTCGACCTTGTGGCCAGCCTTGGCGCCATGGAAATAAATCTTGTCGTGCTCGGCGTCAAAGAAGTAGTTGACGGGAATGGCGTACGGGTAGCCATCGTCGCCGTTGACGGCAAAGACGCCGCGCTTGCAGGTGGCGAGCAGTTCGCGCGCTTCCTCGTCGGTGATGGCGCGTTTCTTTCGACGTAAGGGCCTAAACATCGTTGGCTTCCTTTCTGGTCGTGCGTGGTTGCTGCAAAAAACTATAGCGAAACGGATCCGTTTTTCTTGATGCGGGCGAGTATGTTTTTGAGCTTGTTAAAGTCGAGCGGTTTGGACAGATGGGCGTTCATGCCGGCATCGTGTGCCGCCTTGGCGTCCTCGGCAAAGGCATTGGCGGTGAGCGCGATGATGGGGATATCGGCTGCATCGACCTTCTCGCTCAGACGAATCGTGCGGGTTGCCTCATAGCCGTCCATGCCCGGCATCATAATGTCCATCAGGATCGCATCGAAGCTGCCGGCGGGATGCGACAGGTACAGATCGACGACCTCGTTGCCGTTGGCGGCGCGGGTGACCACGACGCCCTCGGATTCTAGCAGCGTCTGGGCAATCTCGGCATTCAATTCGTTGTCTTCGGCGAGCAGCACGTTCATGTCGGCGAGCGAGCAGTCGGGCGCACTCTCAACCGTATTCGCCCGCGCCTGGGGATTCTCGTCGATATCGAGCGGAATCTCCACGTAGAACGAGGTGCCCACATGGAGCTCACTGGTGACTTCGATGGTGCCGCCCATCAGTTCAATAAGCGACTTGACGATTGGCATGCCCATGCCGGTTCCTTGGAGCTTGCTGCGCGCATCGTCACCTTCTTGGGCAAACGGCTCATAGATATGCTTTAAAAACTTGGGAGTCATGCCAATGCCGGTATCCGAAACGCTAAAGCAAAAGAGCGCGCGCCCGTTATCGAGTGGCTTGGTCTTTGAACTAAAGGTGACGGAGCCGCCGTGCTTGTTGTACTTAATGCTGTTGTCTAACAGGTTGATCATGATCTGTCGGATATGGGTGGGACTGCCGATCATGTATGGCCCCGTGGCGTACGGCAGACTATTGTCCTGCATGGTGATGCCGTTACTGGTCGCGCGGAGCTTGCACAGAACCAGCGTATTGTCACAGAGCTCTTTGAGGTTAAAAGGCGCATGCTCCAGTGTTAGCTTGCGGTCTTCGATTTTGCCCATCTCGAGGATGTCGTTGATCAGCGAGAGCAGGTGATTGGCGGCAACGCGCGCCTTGGCACGGCTCTCGCGGGCGACCTTGATATCGCCTTCCTTCAATTCCTCGATCTCGATAAGGCCCAGGATACCGTTGAGCGGCGTACGGATGTCGTGGCTCATGCGCGTGAGGAATGCCGTCTTAGCGGCGTTGGCAGCGTCGGCTTTTTTGCGCTCGGTTCGAGCGCGCGCGAGCGCCCAGATGAGCAGCACGATGCCGACCGATAACATACCGATGAGGGTAGCGGCAATGGCGGTGCGGTTGCGAAAAAGGAATTGAAGCGTGTCTGATTCCTGGGTCGTGTACGACGTGGAGGAGTAATTGCTTGCGGAGAGCGATTCTCCGGCATTGATGATGCCCTTGTTGATGATTCCCAGCAGCTCGGGCTTTCCGCGCGAAATCCAGCACGAGAGCTCACAGGTGTCAGGGAGCTCGGTCGTCTCGTAGCCTTCGAGATCATAACGGTCGCCGATGGTTTTTACACGTGAACTGGGAGCGACGATGCAGTGTGCCGTTCCCTTCCTGAGGGCGTCGAACGCTTCATCGGCGGATTGGTATTCGGTCACGGTCGCTGTGGGGAACAGACTTTCAAGTACATTTTGGTTGATAAACGATGATTTGGTGCAGGCGATGTTCTGAAGGTCTTTGTTCAGGTTGCCGCCGGTGTGGATGGCGGTGAGGGACACGGTTCCCAACGATACCGACTGCACAACGCCAGATTGCTCGGCAAACCAGTAATCTCGGTATACCGGCAGCGCAGCGTCGATGCTTCCCTTTGACAGGGCCTTTGACATCATCTTGTAGCTATCAAAGGCGACGGTTTTGACCGTAATGCCAAATTTATCGTGCAACGTCGTCGCAAGCGATGCGAGCGAGCCTTCCATTTTGCCGTCTTCGTCTTCGTTGCAGTAGGGGAGTTTGCCCGTAATGTAGCCAAGCGTGATGGTGTTGTCATTTGCTTTGAGCCAGGAACGTTCGGGGCCGTTGAGCGATGATGAACCGCTGTTTTGGGCCGAGTAGTTAGATTTGACTTCGTCGATATAGCGTGGGTTGACGCGGGCGATTGCCGACATGGCGGCATTGATGTCGTCCATCAGGTCGGGGCGGCTTTTGGGGACGGCAAAATAGTAATCACTCGAGCCAACGTAGAACATGGGGGAGGCATCGGGCGACGAAATGGTGTCGTTCATGATGACGGCATCGACTTCGTCGTTTGCGAGTGCGTCAAAGAGCATGGGTCCCCCGTCATACTCCCTGTATGTGCAGGTAATGCCTTCGTTGGCGAGCCACTGCTGGCCAACGAAGGTTTGCATAACGTCGGGGTTGTAGCCGATGGTAAGGCCTTGGAGCGCTTGGGGGTCACCCTTGGTCAGGTCGTCGCGATCGGGCTTGGCGTAGATGTAGTAGCGCTCGGTGCCCTCGGGGTTCGAGGAAAAGAGCAGCTTTTGGGCGCGTTCCTCGGAGTAGGAGATGTTGGGCATGAGGTCGATTTCGCCTGCCTCGAGCATGTCCATAAGCTCGGTGAAGGTGCCGGAGACGTATTCGTACCGCCAGCCGGGCGTGTAGTACGACAGGGTCTGGAGGTACTCGTAACCCCATCCCGAGAGACGCTCGCCGGGGGTGCCGTCCTGGAAGCCCTCGTTGTTGACGAGCCAGCCGACGCGGACCGTTTTGACCTGCTGATCGGAGTCGGCGGCAAAGGCAGGGGCGGGCGCGACGGCGCTCAGTACGGCGAGCGCGGTAAGCGCGGCGGCCAGGGTGCGACATATAACTGAACGAAGGACAGTGGCAGCTCTCACATGCAATCCTAACGAATCGAGACATTACCGCATAAGGATACCAGCTCAGCCTGCCCAGGCGGCAGCTGGTAGTCATTGGGGACGTTCTTAAACGACTAGTCATCGGGGACGTTCTTGTTTGACTAGTCATTTAAGAACGTCCCCGATGACTAGTTCCGTTTGCGGGGGAGGCGTGGGACAATACCGAGCGAACGTGATTGGTTGTCCGTGGAAAGGGTCGCGATGAAAAAGCTGAGGACGCTTGCCGATGTTTTGCGCCAGGCCGGTTTCGTGCGTATCACGGGCCTGTTCCTCATCTTCTATCTGCTGTGCTCGACGGCTGTCTGGCTGTCCGAGCCCACGACCCTTACGTTTGGCGATGGCCTCTGGTTTAGCTTTGAGACCGTCTCGACCATCGGCTTTGGCGATATCCCGGCCGAAACGCCGGTCGCCCGTGCTATTACCGTCGTCCTGAGCGTCATCAGCATCTTCTACATTGCCATGCTCACGGGTGTGGCGGTGAACTACTGCAATACGCTCATCAAGCTGCGCCAAAAGGACACCATGGCGCGCTTTATGGACGATCTGGAGCATTTGGAAGAGCTCGATCGTGACGAGCTCGCCGACCTGTCGCGCCGTGTGCGCGAATATCGCCGACGCCAACGCTAGAACGGGCGCCGCGCGTCACGACGAGGGGGATGCCCGCGGGCGCGAGTATCTTCGATGCCGACCCGAGGCAGGCGTCCCAGAGCGTCTGCTCGGTCTCGGTCTGGCTGGCCAGGTCGCCGTTCAGGCAGACGA
>URAQ01000159.1 GCA_900545875.1 uncultured Collinsella sp. | reverse complement strand
TCGCTCTTGGTGATGCGAGCGGCCTTAAGAGCGGCACCGTCGATCACAGCGCCGTCCTCGAACTTACGCTCAAGACGCTCAACGTTAACAGCGGTGTACTCGATACGACGGGGGTTGCGGAAGCCCGGAAGCTTGGGCAGGCGCATAGCCAGCGGAGTCTGGCCACCCTCGAAGCCGGCACCCTTGGTGCCGCCAGAGCGGGAACCCTGGCCCTTCTGGCCGCGGCCAGAAGTGGTGCCGTGACCCGAAGAATTGCCACGGCCGACGCGCTTGCGGTTCTTGGTGGAACCGGGCGCGGGAGTAAGATCGTGAAGCTGCATTTGCTACTCCTCTACAATCTCGACAAGGTGCTTGACCTTGAAGATCATGCCGCGGACGGACTCGTTGTCAGCAATCTCGCGAACCTCGCGGATCCTGTGGAGACCGAGGGCACGGACAGTACGGACCTGGTCCTGCTTGCAACCGTTGGTGCTGCGGACCTGCTTGATCTTGATGGTGTCAGCCATGCTTAGTTCTCCTTACCGACGAACATCTCGGAGACCGTCAGGCCACGGCGAGCCGCGACGTCCTCAGGGCTGGAGAGCTCCTTGAGGCCCTCGACGGCAGCCTTGATGATGTTGAGGCCGTTGTCGGTACCGAGGGACTTGGACAGGACGTTCTTGATGCCAGCAAGCTCAAAGAGGGGACGCACAGCGCCGCCGGCGATAACGCCGGTACCCTCGACAGCGGGCTTGATGATGATGCGGCCGGCACCAAAGTGGCCGAGAACCTCGTGCGGGATGGTGCCCTGCTCGGTCACCGGCACGTGGAACATGTTCTTCTTGGCATCGAGAGATGCCTTGGAGATGGCCATGGGCACCTCAGCGGACTTGCCCATGCCAACGCCGACGTTGCCCTTGCCGTCGCCAACGACGACGAGAGCGACGAGGCTCATGCGACGACCACCCTTGACGGTCTTCGACACGCGGTTGATGTAAACGACGCGCTCCTCGAACTCGGAGGCCTCGCGCTGCTGCTTCTGATTACGAGCCATGTGCTACATACCTCCTAGAACTCGAGACCGGCGGCACGAGCACCGTCGGCGAGGGCCTTGACGCGGCCATGGTAGATACGGCCACCACGATCGAAGGCGACCTTGGTGATGCCGGCCTCGATGGCGCGCTTACCAACGAGCTGACCGACCTTCTCCGCAGCCTCCTTGTTCGAGGTGTGGGTGCCCTTGAACTCGGCCTCGAGGGTCGAGGCGGAGACGAGCGTCAGGCTGGAGCCCTTGCTGTCGTCGATGATCTGGGCATAGATGTTGGCGTTAGTACGGGTCACGCGAAGACGCGGACGCTCGGCGGTACCCGAGACCTTGCCGCGAACACGACGCTGACGACGCTTGAGGCCTTCCAGCTTCGCCTTATGCTTGTTCATACGTAAACTCCTAAAAAGGTTGATCTTGCCAGCACCTGACGGGGTGCTGGTCTTATGCGAGTGAGTCGGTTACGACTACTTGGCGGCCTTACCCAGCTTGCGGCGGATGTGCTCGCCAACGTAGTGGATACCCTTGCCCTTGTAAGGCTCGGGAGGACGATGACCGCGGATCTCAGCGGCGATCTGACCGACCTGCTGCTTGTTGATACCCTTGACGTTCACGTGGGTGTTGTCGGGAACCTCGAAGGTGATGCCCTCGGGAGCCTCGACGATCACGGGGTGCGAGAAGCCCAGGGAGAACTCGAGGTTCTTGCCCTTCTGCTGCACGCGGTAACCGACGCCGGCGAGCTCGAGCTTCTTCTCGAAGCCCTCGGAAACGCCAACAACCATGTTGTGGATGAGGGCGCGGGTGAGGCCGTGGCGGGCACGGGTCTCACGCTCGTCGTCGGGACGGGAAACGGTGAGGACGTTGTCCTCGACGTTGATAGCGAGCTTCTCAAAGACATCGAGCTCGAGCTGGCCCTTGGGGCCCTTGACGACAACGTTGTTGCCGTTGACTGCCACTTCGACTCCGGCGGGAATCTGGACAGGCTTATTACCGATACGAGACACGGTGATCTCCTTTCCTTCTACCTACCGAGCGAATTACCAGACGTAAGCGATGATCTCGCCGCCGACGTTGTGCTTGCGAGCATCGCGGTCGGTCATGACGCCATGGCTGGTGGAAATAATGGCGGTACCAAGGCCACCGCGGACGCGGGGCATGTCGGCAACGCCGGTGTACTTACGCAGGCCCGGCTTGGAAATGCGGCGGATGCCGTTGATGACCTTAGCCTTCTTGGGACCATACTTAAGCGTGATGTGCAGAGTCTTCTGGGGAACGGTGTCCTCGACATCGTAGCCCTCGATGTAGCCCTCCTCGTGCAGAACACGAGCGATCTCGACGAGCTTCTTGCTGCTCGGCATGGAGACCGTGGCCTTGTTCACAGAGTTAGCGTTACGGATGCGCGTAAGCATATCTGCGATCGGGTCTGTAAGGTTCATACAGATTCTCCTTCGTTCTTGATGAACACGTGCTCTTGGTTCTTCGCCGCCCTTAACGGCAAAGCCTTTTTAGCGCGTTTTCCCTGTTCCAAACTGATGCTTGAAACGCTGGTAGTGACTTACCAGCTGGCCTTCTTAACGCCGGGAAGCTCGCCCTTGAGTGCAAGCTCGCGGAAGCAGACACGGCACAGGCCGAACTTGCGGTACACAGAGTGCGGACGGCCGCAGCGCTGGCAGCGCGTGTACTCACGAGTAGAGAACTTCTGCTTGCGATTGCACTTGACGATCATCGATGTCTTAGCCACTTATATCCTCCTCACATAGAGTATTGTTCGCCCCAAGCGCCGCCCCCTTGTGGGAACGGCGCTTATAGGGCAGGTGAACCTATTTCTTGAACGGGAAGCCGAAGGCGTCCAGAAGGGCCTTGGCCTCCTCATCGGTGTTGGCGGTGGTCACGAAAGTGATGTCCATACCGCGCTGGTGATCGACGGAGTCGAAGTCGATCTCGGGGAAGATGAGCTGCTCGGTGACGCCCATGGAGAAGTTACCACGGCCGTCGAAGCTCTTGGCGGAGATGCCGCGGAAGTCGCGGATACGGGGGATCGCGACGGAGGTCAGACGATCGAAGAACTCCCACATACGGTCGCCACGCAGGGTAACCTTGCAGCCGATCGGCATACCAGCGCGCAGGCGGAAGGTAGCGATGGACTTGCGGGCACGGGTGATCATCGGCTGCTGGCCGGTGATGGCGCGCAGGTCGCGCACGGCACCGTCGATGGCCTTGGAATCGGTAGCGGCCTCGCCGACACCCATGTTCACGACGATCTTCTCAAACTTGGGGATCATCATGACGTTCTCGTACTGGAACTTGTCCTGAAGCTGCTGCTTGACCTCGTTGTTGTACTTGGTCTTCAGACGCGGCACATACTTCTCTTCTGCCATTGTTCACTCCTTCTTGGGGTTTTAAGCACGGGGCGTGGCCACGATGGGTTGTCCTCGTGCCTCCTGGCTGCATCCGCGCCGCTCATGGCATTTTGCGGTTTGGACTCGACGCAGCAGGAGCCGACAAAACAATCGATACTATACGCGCATCGGGAGCGTATTTCCAGAAAAACCTCGTCTGCCTGCACAACTCCACAACTCCCCCGCACAAATGGATCCCAAAAAGCAGTTGCGGTGAAATAGGGACTGTTTGGCGGCCTAACAGGCTTAAACAGTCCGTATTTCACCGCAACTTATTGGTGGGGATCCGATTAGCGCTTGCGGGGGACGAGTTTGGTGCGGCGCAGGTGGATCATCTCGGCGGCGATGGAGATGGCGATCTCTTTGGGGTCCTCGGCCTCGATGGCAACGCCGATCGGAAGGTGCAGCTCGTCGATCTGGTCCTGCGTAAAACCTTCCTGCTCCAGGCGGGCACGCACAAAGGCCGTCTTGCGGCGCGAACCCAGACAGCCCAGATAGGCAGGCTTGGCACGCATGGCCTGAATCACCACGTCGATATCGGACTTGTGACCCGCCGTGGCGACGACCACCAAGTCGCGCGGACCGATGGGACACAGCTCGCTCAGGTTCTTGTAATCGACCAGGCGACGATCGTAGACACCGGGCACCCATTCGGGCGTCAACGTGCCGGGGCGGTCATCGCAGGCCACGACGGCAAAGCCCGCCGCCGTGAGCACGCGCGCCGTCGCGGCGCCCACGTGTCCGCAGCCAAAGATGTAGGTCAGGCCCTCGGGGCAGAGCGTCTCGATGTGCGCCGCGGGAATCTCAGAGGCAGCGTTGGTGTAGGTGACGTTACTCCCCTCCTCCACCAGTGAAAGCCCGGGGCAGCCCGCAATGGTGCGGCGCGATACCTCGCCATGGTACTCGGCCACATCGCCCTCGAGCGCGCTCGCGATAAACGGCTCAAAGTCGATGACGAAGTCGCCGATGCGCCGATAGACCAAGACGTCGGCAATTTCCTGGAACAACGGTGCCTGGGTCGCATCCAGATGCAGATAGCACAGGCAAATGGCTCCGCCGCAGATCATGCCGGTATCGGAGTTCTCGCCGCCCATGGTGTAGCGGACCAGACGCGACTGTCCCGCGCTCAGGAGTTCGCGCGCCTCATCCAGCGCAAAGAGCTCAATCTTGCCGCCGCCGATAGTGCCCGCCTGGCTGCCGTCGGCAAAGACGGCCATCCAGGCGCCCACGCCGCGCGGCGACGACCCCGCCG
>URAQ01000158.1 GCA_900545875.1 uncultured Collinsella sp. | reverse complement strand
CGTCCATGGTACCCTTGGAAGCGGTGATGAGCACGTCGACGGCGGCACCGGCGCGCATCTGCTCGACAAGGTCGCCAGACGCCTTAAACTGCGTGTCGGCAAAGGTGGTGCCGGTCTGGTCGGTGTAAAGCTCCTGAACCTCGGGCAGAGCCTTCTCGAGCGAGTTGGCGGCAAAGACCTGCAGCTCGACAGCCTTCTTCTTAGAGAAAGACTTGGCGGAGCCGGCATCGGAACCAGCGGGCTCGGACGTCTTTTTGCCCGAGCAACCGGCAAGGCCAAGGCCGGCGGCAGCAGAAAGCGAGACGAAACCGCGGCGTGAAACCATATCGAACATATTCAACCCTTTCGGATCTTGTGCCCGGGTACCCCACCGCGGGCTTTAATCTGCAATCAGATTATACTTCTGCGCGAATAATGAAAGTGAGAAATTATTCTCGTCAGAGAATATAGTTTCGAATTACCGTGCACCTCGGCGTCGCTTCGGCGGAAAACAAAGGCGGAGCAGCCGTTCAGGTCGCCCCGCCGCAGGTAAACCGCTTAGTTGGTATGTCCGCCGCCCGCTGTCATCTGAGCCGCATGCTCCAGCTGGTCTGCTATGGCCTCCCAGCTTTCGCGGGCGGCCTTCGTAGAACCGGGAAAGTTTACGACAAGTGTATGACCTCGTTGCATGCAAATAGCGCGCGAGAGCATAGCGCGGCGCGTCTTGGTCATCGAATACGCACGGATTGCCTCGGCAATACCCGGCACATCGCGGTCACAGACGGCACGCGTCGCCTCGGGTGTTACGTCGCGCATCGAAAGCCCCGTGCCGCCGCAGGTGAGCACGACATTGGCGTGGCACTCATCGGCGGCTTCCGCAATGGCATCACCGATCTCGCTGACGTCGTCACGCACGACCACATGCGAGGCGACCGTCCAGCCCTGTGCCACGATAAGCTCCTCGAGCGCAGCACCCGCCTCGTCCTGGGCAAGATCGCGCGTATCCGAGCACGTCACAATCGAAATCTTCAACTCCATAGCATTCCTCCTATAGCACCGTGCCCTCAGGCAGGTCGACACGCACGACATCCACGACGTCGCCCGCCGCAAGGTCGCACGGTCCTTCGTGAATACGCAACAGGCAGTTCGCACGCTGCATGGTTCCAAGCAGCGCCGAATTCTGCGTCTTGGCCTCGGTCACCAACAACTCACCGGTCTCGGGGTCGCGCAAAACCGTGGCGCGATCGAAGAAGCGGCGATGCTGTCGCTTTTTCACGCTATGCGTGAGCGTCGCCTGCTGCACGGGACGCGCACCCTCGGCAAAGCCGCGCATCTTGCGAATCGCCGGACGGGCGAGCATCTCAAAGCCCACATACGCCGCGGCAGGATTGCCTGAAAGCCCCAGGTAGGGCTTACCCCCGAGCAAGCCAAACGTGATAGCCTTGCCCGGACGCATCGAGATGCGGTCGAAGAGCACCTCGCCCTCGCGATAGACCAGTGCCGTCACATAGTCGTAGTCGCCCGCCGAGGCACCGCCGCTCGTAATGACAAAATCGCACTCCTGCACGGCACGATGCACCAGCTCGGCAATCGCCCGCTCATCATCGGGCGCAATGCCATAGAACACGGGCTCGGCGCCGGCATCGAGTGCCTCGGCCATCAGCGCCGAAGAGTTGGAATCGCGAATCTGACCGCGCGCCGGTACCTTACTCGGTGCGACCAGTTCCGTGCCCAGCGAGATAATGCCCACACGTGGGGCAGCGTGCACCTTCACGCTCGCATATCCGGCGCTTGCCAACAGACCCGCGCCCGCCGGAGCCACGACCTCGCCGGCGTGCATCACAACATCGCCGGCATGGGCCTCCTCGGCGGCAGAGCGAACGTTCTCCCCCACCTTGGCCGGCGCCGAGAACCTCACACGCGAGCCCTCGTTGCCGTCACCGTCAAGCACATCGACGATCTCGTACTTCACAACGGCATCGGCACCTTCGGGTACCGGCGCGCCCGTCATGATGCGGACCGTCTCGCCCGCGCCGATTGCGCCCTCAAACACGTGGCCCGCGGCCTCGTGTCCGATAACGTCGAGCGTCACCGGCGCCTCGCCAGATGCCTGCGCCAAGTCCGCCGAGCGCACGGCATATCCGTCCATAGCGCTGTTGGCAAACGGCGAGATGTCGATATCGGCCACCGCGTCCTCGGCCAAGGGAAGACCGGCGGCCTGCCACACGGGAATCTCGATGAGATCGGTCGGAGCAACGTGCGACAGGACAATCGACTGCGCGTCCTCCAGTGGAATGAGTTTCTCTGCCATATGCACCTCTTAATGCCACGGCGCACAACAGGGGCGCCGATTCTTTATGCTTGTCTCAGTATAATCCCCCGATGCACGGCCGCGACTCGGCCTGTACCCGCAAATACACCTGTCGGTTGCAGGCCGCGAAACAGAATGGAAACCAACCCACCGGCTCGTCGCGTTTACCGCGTTTTATAATGCTTGCGTTGCAACCTAAAAGAGGAACGTATGGCTCATAACGACAAAACCGAAAGCGCAAACGAAACGCAGGATCATTCCCAGCCGCTCGACGACGGCGGCTTTTTCTCCCTGAACGACGTCATCATGGCAGGCAGACATCAGCTCACTCGCTCCGAGCATCTCTTAGCTGCCGACACGCGCCGCAACGTCCGCAACCTACTCGTGAGCGCCAAGTTGCTCGTGCTCGTCGTCACCGTATCGCTCGCCATGGGCGTTGCCGCTTGGGCGTTTTTGGCCTCGTTGAATATCGCGACTGACTATCGCGAGCACCATGCGTGGATTTACGCGCTGCTTCCCGTTGTGGGCGTTGCCACCGCATGGGTGTACAAAAACCACGGTCTTGCCGCCAAACGCGGTAACAACCTGGTCATCGACTCCGCTCTGGGCACACGCCTCATCCATATGCGCATGGCCGTCCTCACCTTCGTCTGCTCCACGCTCACGCACCTCACCGGCGGATCGGCCGGTCGTGAGGGAGCTGCGGTGCAGATTGGCGGCACCATCGCCAGCAACATCTCGAGCCTCGCCCACCTCAAAAAGCATGACCACCACGACCTCATGCTCGCCGGCATCTCGTCGGCCTTTGGCGCCGTATTCGGCTCGCCCCTTGCCGGGGCTTTCTTTGGCATGGAGATGTGCTTTATCGGCAAGATCGACTACACCGCGGGCATCTACTGCCTGGTCGCCTCGTTTACCGGCTACTTTACATCACTCGCCCTAGGTACCGAGTACGAGGCGAATGTCATCGCCAGCGTTCCCAACATGACACCACGGACGGTTGTCATCGTTGTTATCAGTGCCATTATCTTCGGTCTGACGGCACGCCTCTTTGCCTGGTCAGTTCGAACCGTCAAGAGCCTGTACGGTCGCTTTATCACCAATTACCTCGTTCGCGCACTCATAGGCGCACTCGTGGTTTTGGCCGCCTATGCCCTCCTCGACGCCTGGGACTACGCCGGCCTTTCCACGTGGCTTTCCGGCGCCGGATTTGCCGGCAACACCACCCTGGCGGACGCAGTCATCAAGTTGGTCGTCACAGCGCTCACCCTGGGCGCGGGCTTCCAAGGCGGCGAGGTCACGCCCCTGTTTGGCATCGGTGCGGCACTCGGCGGCTGGATCGGTTGCCTCGTCGGAATCGACCCCAGCTTTCTGGCGGCGCTGGGCATGCTCGGTGTATTCTGCGCCGGCCTTAACGTGCCCATCACCACCTGCATGATGGCCATCGACCTGTTCCACGGCACGGCCGCCGGGTTCTTTGTCATCGTGGCCTTTATCAGCTATCTCGCCGGCGGACACCGCGGCGTGTACCCCGCCCAGCGCATCATCTCACCCAAGCGCCGTTCGCTTATTGTGGATGAGGGCGGTACGGTAGCGGATGCTATCGAGCGCCACAACGACCTGATAGAGTAGACGTAAGTATTCGACGTGCAGCCACAATCGGGGACAATTCGACCTGAGCGCGACCGCATCGTCACGTCATACGCCGGGAGTCGCCCCATGCACGCAACTGATTTTGGCCGCACGCTCATCATCGCCAACCCAGCCGCCCAGTCGGGTGCGGCGCACGAAGTTGCCGAGCGCCTGCAACGCTTTTTGGATATGACCGCGCGCGCATCCCAGTTTGACCTGGTGCTGACCGAGCGCATGGGACACGCCAAGGAACTGGCCGCCCAGGCAACGGACTATCGCACCGTTATCGCCCTTGGCGGCGACGGCGTGATCCACGAGGTCGTCAACGGGCTTATGACGCAGGATGAGGCGGTCCGTCCCGCCCTTGCCGTCCTGCCCGTAGGCTCCGGCAACGATTTTGCCCAAACGCTCGGTATCGATGATTTCTCCGGCAAGGATTTTGGTGCGCTGCTCACCTGTGAGCTGCAGCGTCAGGACATCGGGCGGATTCGCTCATAGAACCCCGCAAGCGGCTGCGGCGAGGCGATCGTCGAGTACTACGACCAAACGCTTTCGGTCGGCATCGATGCCGCCATCGGCCTTGGCACCACCGAGCTGCGCAAAAAGACCGGCTTGACGGGCGCGCCACTCTACACCCTCTCGGGACTTGAGCAGTTTGGCCTACGCTATCGCAACTACCCCATGACAGTCAGCTTTGACGAGGCGCCCGCCGAGCGCGTGAGGGCGATCATCATGGCGATTCAGCTGGGTCCTACCTATGGCTCGGGCTATCGCATCTGTCCC
>URAQ01000157.1 GCA_900545875.1 uncultured Collinsella sp. | reverse complement strand
AATCCAAGGGTTATACCCTAAGAGCAAACCACCCCTTTTAGGGGTGGTTTTGATTTGAGTTTAGATTTTGGGATAGCGAATTCGTCTGCCGAGCCGGCGGCTGCGGCGCCCTATTCGCTCAGGGGGCGCAAGGATGCTTCTTCGAAGTGGAAGACGCACAAGCCGCTCTCGGTCTCAATGCATGCGCGGCCGCAATCGTCGACCGTTCTAAATATTCCTCGTGCCAGCTCGTCTCCAGCGGGGGAGCGGGCGATAACGTGCTTCCCGATCCAATTGAGGTGAGCGATATATTCGTCGTGGACGGGCGCGAGCGGACCGGCGTCTTCTTCCTTGGCGTTGAGGCGCTCTGCCCAGGTATCTACAGCGTCTATAACTGCGTGATAGACCTCATCGAGGAGCATGTCGACGGCGGGAACGCTCTCGTTGAGGTCCGAGAGGCCAATTGCCGCCAGGCCGCCATCGGGCACCTCTTGGGGCGTGTAGTTTACGTTGACACCAATGCCGCAGACGGCGAAAGGTTTGCCTTCGTTATCGCGTGCGGCCTCGACCAGAATGCCGCCGAGTTTGCGTCCTCGCGCGACCAGGTCGTTGGGCCATTTGAGGCCAATCTCGTTTGCAAGACCTTGCTTTTCGAGTGCTTCGAGCACCACTAGGCCGCTGACGGCGGCAAGACCAGAGTACTTTGCGGGATTAACGCATGGACGCAGGACAATCGAAAGCAATAGGTTGCCGGCGGTTGAATCCCACTTGTGGCCGCGCCGGCCGCGTCCTGCCGTTTGCGCGCGGGCGGCAAGTCCTGTGCCGTGCGGCGCACCCTGTTTTCCTGCCTCGAGCAGGTCATCGTTGGTCGATCCGGTTACGTCGACAATCGTTAATTGGGCATCCATAGCGGCTGCTACCTCCTTATTGAATAAGTGAATGACGCAATGGTGTCGAGAGATAGACACAATGTGAAGCCTTTGTCGCATTTGGACAATTTAATGTTAACACGTCAACAAAGACTGAAATGCGTTATCCTCTCTTGGTCGATGTAAACACGTCAACAACTCAAAGGAGGTTAGTGATGGGTTTCACGATTCTTGGAACAGGCTCGGCGCTTCCTGAACGCAGTGTTTCCAATGACGAGCTGTCTGAGTTCCTCGATACCTCGGATGAGTGGATTTTTACCCGCACGGGTATCAAGAGCCGCCACGTCTGCACCACCGAGTCACTTGACGACCTTGCCGTAGCGGCGAGTGAGCGGGCACTCCAGGTGTCCGGAATCGACGCGAGCCAGCTGGATCTTATCGTCTGCTCGACGACGACGGGTGACCACCTTGTTCCCGCTGAGGCGTGTGCCGTTGCTGAGCGACTAGGCGCGACGTGCCCTGCCTTCGATGTCTCGGCGGCTTGTGCCGGCTTCGTATTTGCGCTCGATGTCGCCGAGGGCTATATCGCCCGCGGTCGCGCCGAGCGCGTGCTTGTCGTTGCTGCCGAGCAGATGACGCGCGCGCTCGACTGGACCGACCGTGCCACCTGCGTGCTCTTTGGCGATGGGGCAGGCGCCGCAGTGATTGAGGCTGGGGGAGACAGTCCCCTTGCCGTTGAGCTTTCGACGGCGCCCGACGTCGAGACGTTGCGCGTTCCCGGTCTGGTCGGTACCTCGCCGTTTAAGGCTTCCGCAGATAGCGCGAGCGTGCTGTCCATGAATGGCCGCCGCGTGTTCAAGTTCGGCGTCAACGCCATCTGCGACACGGTCCATAAGCTTGCGAGCGATGCGGGCATTTCGGTCGAAGACATCGACCATTTTGTATTCCATCAGGCTAACGAACGAATCCTGAGTCAGGCGGTCAAGCGCCTGGGCGTGCCGGACGAGCGCGTGGTTCGCACGTTGCGCGAAACCGGCAACATTTCGAGCGCATGCATTCCGCTTGCTCTCGATCGACTGGCAAATACCGGCGAGCTGCACGCGGGCGACACCATCGCCCTAGTCGGATTTGGCGCCGGCTTGGATGTAGGTGGCTATCTACTTCGTTGGAAGTAGTCGCACATAGGAAATAAAAACGCCCCCAGGGCACAAACAAAGGAGAACTACCATGGCAGATCAGAAGACCTTCGAGCGCGTTTGCGACGTTATCCGCGAGACCGCCGGCCTTGACGATGTCGAGATGAAGTCCGAGTCCACGCTCGAGGAGATTGGCCTCGACAGCCTGGGTACCGTCGAGATCCTCGTTGCCGTCGAGGACGAGTTTGGCATTGAGCTCGATACCGAGGAGAACCCCAAGACGGTCGGCGAGTTCGTCGATACGGTCGAGGCGGCATTGGAGAAGTAGTGATGCTCAAGTCTCCTCTCTGCGATCTGCTCGGCATCGAAAAGCCCGTATTCCAGGGTGGCATGGCCTGGATTGCCGACGCCTCGCTGGCATCTGCCGTGTCCGAGGCGGGCGGCTTAGGCATTATCGCGGCCATGAATGCCGACGCAAATTGGCTGCGCGATCAGATTCACGAGCTGCGCGCCAAGACGGATAAGCCCTTTGGCGTCAACGTTATGCTCATGAGCCCGTTTGTCGACGAGGTCGCACAAGTGGTGATTGATGAGCGGGTGCCCGTTGTGGTGACCGGCGCCGGCAATCCCACCAAGTACATGAAGGCCTGGAACGATGCAGGCATCAAGGTCATACCCGTCGTGGCTTCGGTGGCGCTGGCGCGTCTCGTGGCGCGTCGCGGAGCCACTGCCGTGGTTGCCGAGGGTGCCGAATCAGGCGGGCATATTGGCGAGACCTCGACGATGGCACTGGTGCCGCAGGTTGTCGATGCGGTCGATATTCCCGTGGTTGCGGCTGGCGGCATCGCCGATGGCCGCGGTGTGGCGGCCGCCTTTATGCTCGGCGCTGCCGGCGTCCAGGTGGGAACACGCTTTCTGGTCGCAAACGAGTGCACCGTATCCGAACAGTACAAAGAGCTGGTGCTCAAGGCGGGCGACACGTCGACGCGTGCGACCGGTCGCTCGACGGGACATCCGGTTCGCGCCCTCAAGAGCCCCTTTACCAACGCGTATGCCAAGAACGAGGCGGCGGGCGCAAGTCCCGAGGAGCTCGGGGCCATGGGCACGGGAGCGCTTCGTAAAGCCGCAAAGGACGGTAATTACGAAGAGGGTTCGTATTTGTGCGGACAGATTGCCGGCATGGTCAACGAACGCCAGAGCGCACGCGAAATCGTCGACGATCTGGTCGATGGCGCCGAGCATGTCCTGAAGGGTGCGTCCGCATGGGTAGCGTAGCGTTTCTGTTTGCCGGTCAGGGTGCCCAGCATCCCGCGATGGGCGTCGACCTCATCGAAGCATCACCGGCGGCTGCCGAGGTGTTTGCGATCGCCGACGAGGTGCGCCCGGGGACGAGCGAGCAGTGCCGGAGCGCCTCGAAAGAGGAGCTCTCGCAGACCGAGAACACGCAGCCGTGCGTGTTCGTTCACGACCTGGCAGCGGCTACCGCCCTGCGCGAGCGCGGCGTGGTGCCTGCCGCCTGTGCGGGATTCTCGCTGGGCGAGGTCGCCGCGCTCACCTTTGCGGGGGCATTCGATACGCGAGCGGGCTTTGAGCTCGTGTGTGAGCGCGCGGCGCTTATGGCCACGGCGGCCGAGCGTCACCCCGGCGGCATGCGCGCCGTCATCAAGCTCGATGCAGCGCAAGTTGAGGGCCTGGCAAAACAGGCCGGCGAGGACTGCTGGCCGGTCAACTACAACAGTTCCCAGCAGACGGTTGTGGCCGGAGCGCCCGATGCGTTGCAGACCCTCGACGTCCTGGTAAAAGAGGCTGGCGGTCGTGCCATGAAGGTCGCGGTGTCGGGTGCATTCCATAGCCCCTATATGGCCGAGGCGACCTGTGGCCTTGCTGCATATATCGAGGCCGGTCACGCGCCGTCCCCGTTGCTCATTCCTGTTATGGCAAATATGACGGCGGCACCTTATCCGGCCGACCCACAGGCGGCATCGGAGGTGCTGGCCAACCAGGTGAGTCATGCCGTGCGCTGGGTCGACACGCTGCATGCTCTGCAGGATCAAGGCATCGACACGTTTATTGAGGTCGGCCCCGGCAAAACGCTGTCGGGCCTGGTCAAGCGTACGTTGAGCGACGTTCGTGTGTATTCGTGCGAAACGGCCGAACAGGTCGCAGCTATTGCCGACGAGCTCGTATAGCCCACAGGGCTGTAACCCGAAAGGAATGACATGGGCAATTTGAACAACGATGCGCTCGAGTTCGACGGATCGCGCCGCGTGGCACTGGTCACGGGTGGCTCGCGCGGCATCGGTCGCGCTTGTGCCGTGGGCCTGGCGGAGGACGGCTTTGATATCGCCGTCGTCTATGCCGGCAGCGTCGATGCGGCGCACGAGACGTGCGAGGCCTGCGAGGCGGCTGGCGCCACGGCGCGCGCATATCAATGTGACGTGGCCGACCCCGCTGCCGTCAACGCATGCGTGGAAGCGGTCCTCAACGACTTTGGCTCCATTTGGGCGCTCGTCAACAACGCCGGCATCACGCGCGACGGCCTGCTCATGCGTATGGGTGACGATGCCTTCGACCGCGTGCTCGATGTCAATCTCAAGGGCACGTTCAATACGACGCGTGCGCTCACCAAGACCTTTATGCGTCAGCGCGGCGGCTGCGTCATCAACATGAGCTCGGTTGTGGGCCTGATGGGCAATGCCGGGCAGGCCAACTACGCCGCCTCCAAG
>URAQ01000156.1 GCA_900545875.1 uncultured Collinsella sp. | reverse complement strand
GGATGTTCATGCGGCTGGTCCTCCTTTCGTCCCACACCTTACGGGCGGGGTGGTGCTCGGGACGGGTTGGCGCCCGCGTTTTGTCACGGGCACGTGAACTTCTGCACTCCATGATACATCTGTAGTGGCATATGGCGACTTCTCGACACCTGCGCTCGACACAGCGAGCGGCAACAGCGCTGTCCGCCGAGCGCCTCACGGGCGTATCCCAACCGTAGGAGTGCGCTTTGCCACCTTTGACTGCCTCCCTGTCGGCAAGCGGCTCGCCGTTCGCTCCGTCTCTGACCACATCGCTCGAATCGACTCTGCCGCCGGCGCTGTGGTGGCCGTCGTGCCCGCAAAGGTCATCAAGCAGGCCGACGAGGTCACCGCGGGCAAGGTCTCCCTCGTCGACGCACTCAGGAATCTGTAGGCGAGGCCCCTAAGGCCGCCTCGCTGTCGGCAGCCCGGGGCCATGTGCCATCAGGGCACAGGACGAGTCCGGTCGCCGGAATGCGGCCGGACCCGTTGTTCGCGTGTTTTGCTGGGGGAGTCGCTGTGGCGACGAGGTTCACTGGCTTACTTTTCCTGTTCGCGCAGCCCCTTCGCCAAGGCTATGTTGGACAGTTTGAGTTCGCCATTCGTTACCGTAACAGCAAGCGAGTGGCCGAACTTCTCGCAGACGCGTGTCGTGAGTGCGGTACCGTCGAGGTAGAGGACGAGGATGTTGTCGTCAACGATGAGCTGCAGGTGGTAAGAACGCCCGGACTCGAGCCAGACTGGCCTCCAAAGCCCCTTATCCATTACGCGGAACCACTTGTAACAGGGGCTCTTGTCGAACGAGAGCCGATTCGCGTCGAGGTCGAAGCGGTATTCGTACGACTCGTCGGTCTCGAGATTCTTGTAGGCTCGAATTGAGAAGTCGCAAGCGTCCCTGAACGTCACGTCTGCCTCGAAGCAGAAGATCTCGCCTGCGTTTTCGGTGATTACGCACTCCGTTCGTTCGTGGTCTCCGCGAAGCTCGATATCCGGGACGGCATCAGGGCACTCGAACGCATCCTTTATGCTTTGGGGAGGGCGAACGCCGAGGGTGCCATTGGGGCGCTGGTACACCTCATGGGGCATAAACGAGCCACCCCAAAGCCAGTTGGCCCGGTCATCGTCGTTCTCGCGCGTGGGGACCCAGCCGGACAGAATCCTGCGCGATCCGTCGAAGGCGGTCCGTCCGGCGTAATACGCCCTCCCGTCGAAGGCGTCATCTCTCGGCTTCTCCCACGGACCGTAGAGATCGCGGCTCATGCGGTAGACGATCTTGTTCTCGTCGCTGTACTCAGAGTAGACCAGGTACCACCAATCGCCAATTTTAAAAATGTCTGGCATTTCGAACATGGTGTAGAGGCCGGGGGCCCAGAAGTCGCCCTTGAACTGCCAGTGCTCGAGGTCCTTCGACGTAAAGTGAACGAGCCTGCCAGTTTGGAGGGTTTTGGAGGGGTCGTCTCCCTTACGCGTGCCCAGTACGAGGAGGTATTCCTTCCGGTCGTCATCCCATATTACGAAAGGGTCGCGCCAGTTGCGCCCATCGTATCCTGGCTGAGGCGTGAGCTCTACTGCAACGCCCGTCTTTTTCCACGTCGCATAATCATCCGAGCAGGCCTTCGCCTGCATGAGCACCTGGGACGTTTTGCCTTCTCGCAGGTAGTTGCGGTTGAACCCGGTATAGAAAGCGCGTACCTCCCCTTTTGCCTCGTAAACGGTTCCGGCGTAGATGAACTGGTCTTGGTCGTCTTCTCCGCCGTGGGGGATCGCCGTTCCGTGTTCCTGGTACGTCACGAAGTCCTGGGTGGTCGCGAGCGACCACCCAAAGGGCTGTCCTTCGGCAAGCGGGGCGGGGTCGCGCGTGTCACGCTGGTGGTATAGATAGAACGTGCCGTCCTTGCCGAAGGGCATGACGTCTCCCACCCACACGTCCTTCGGTTGGTAGAACAGGTGCTGGTTATTGGTCGGGACTTTGCGCATGTCTCGTCCTCCTTACTGTCGCGTCTTTCCTATTCGTCTTCTTCGTCAACGTCCGGAGTAAGATCTCCGAGGTAGACGAGCTGCTCTTTGGCTTGGGTGACGACATGCCTCACCACATCGGGAGTAAGCTGTCCGGCGTGGAGCGAGAGCTCGAGGGCCACGGGAAGGTTTACGCCGGTCACTATGAACGCGCCTCGCGGAGCCGAGCAGGCTACGAGCTGGTTTACGCTGCCCTGAAGGATGTCGGTGAGAACGAGGGTCTCGTCATCTTCGGCGATGCCCTCGAATGCGCTGGCGAGCTTCTCCTCGAGCGGGGTTTCGTCTGTAAACGCGCAGACAACCCTGATGTCGTGCCCCGGTCCTATGATGGCCTTGAGCGTGTCTCCGAGTCCGGCTGCCAGGCCGTAGTGCGATGCAATGATGATGTGCCTCATAATGCGTCCTTTGTGGGTTGGTCTAGCCCTAGGCTAGGCAGCAAGAATGCCGAAAGCCGCGCACACCCACGAGATGATGAGGATGCCGAGGACAATCTTGTTGATGCTGACCTTGCGCTTGACGAGGGCGTAGACGATGGCTGTGGCTATTACGGGCAGCATGCCGACCATGATTTGGTCGAGGATGCCCGTCTGGACGTCGAGCGTGACGTCACCCATGGTGAACGTGAGACCACACGAGACCTTGATGACGGTGGGGATGAGCGCACCGACGACCATCATGCCAAGTGCCGACGTCGACTCGGTGAAAACGGACATCTTCTCGGCAAGGGTCGTGAAGAGCTTGTCGCCGAACTTATAGCCTATGCGCCAGTCAAAGAGCTTCCATACGAAGATGGCGATGGCGACGGCGAGCCAGAGAAGCACGCCGACGGGGTTTCCCGCCTGTCCCATGTAGGCGGCGATGGAGCCGAAGATGGTGGGAATGAGGATGGCGAAGATCGTATCGCCGACTCCTGAGAGGGAGCCCATGAGGCCAATCTTAAGGTCTTGGACCGCGTCGATGGCGTCATTGTGCCCCTTGTCCTCCAAGGCTAGGCCGGCGCCGAGGAGCAGGCCGCTTACCTGGGGAGTCGCATTGTAATAGCGATAGGTGCTCAGAAGTGACCTGCGGTAGCCCTCCTCGTCTCCTGCATAGATCTTGCGCAGGGCGGGTTCGGTTGCGAACATGACCGCCGGGGCACACTGGGACTCATAGTTATAGATGGACGCGCCGAGCATCCAGCGGCGGCCGCAACGGTCGAGATCGGAAACGGTGAGGACTGGCTGGTACGTTCCGTCTGCCAGGCGGGTTGGCGCTTCGTTTGCCTTGGTGGCGTTAACTTCGTTACTCATCTTCCAGACCTCCAGCGTCGAGGGCGTTTACGGACGGATTGCTGTGCGACTTGTAGTACTCGATGGCCGCGGCGGCACCGAGCAGGGCAATGGGGAGAATGCTTATCTGCAGGTAGGCGGCCAGAACGAAGCCAACGATGGCGTAGGCGATGAATTTCTTCATTGGCATGAAGGACAGAAGCATCGCAAGGCCGACGACGGGGAGGATACCGGCGGCGATGGAGAGGCCGGTCGTGAACCAGGAGGGCATGACGGAGAGGAAAGCGTTGACGGCATCGGCGCCAAAGAGCAGTACGGCAAACGTGGGGATGGCCGCCGTAAGGCCATAGAAGACCGGACCGAGGAAAAGTACGCTCTTCATCTGCGAGTACTTGCCCTCTTCGGCAAAGCGCTGCGAGGTACGCCCGAGGAAGCCGTTTGCCGTCTTGGCGATGACGTCGAGCTGAAGGCCGAGCATGCCGACTGCGATTCCGGCGGCAACGCCGACGCTCGCCTCCTGACCCGAGGTGATGGCAACGACGGCGCCAATGATGGCGGCAGTGGGATAGTCGGGGACGGAGGCTCCTCCCATGGCCGCCACGCCCAGGCTCATGAGTTGGACGATGGCGCCGACGGCGAGGCCGGTTACGGGGTCGCCGAGCGCAAGTCCGACGAACCATGCTGGCGTGACGGACATGTTCGTGAGAATTTGTCCCGCGTTCTTCTCGGCTCCGTAGATGAAGGCGATGAGTGTAACGACGGCTATCTGGATGATGGATGGTGTCATAAGTTCACTCCCTTGCTAAAGCGTGATGATGCTGGAGAGCTCTACGGGCTTGTCGGCCGGCACATAGCGAACGGTGATGTCGCAGCCGGTGCCAGCAATCGCTCGATATGCGGGCAGCTCGTCTTTGGTGACGTAGGCGCGACTGCTCACCTGGACGGCGTCTGACCCCTCTTCGGGAAAGACTGTGCCTCCGACCACGAGTGTGGGAACAACCTGGCCCGTCTGTATGACGTCGAGGATGGTCTGGGGGTCTCGCGCCACGATGAAGACCGTGTGGTCGTCGTACTTGCCCGCCCGATAGTTCGTGAGAGCCGTCTCCTTGTTGATAATGGAGAGGGCGACTCCCGAGGGCTTTGCCATCCGCATGGCGGCCTTCTTGGTCGGGTCGTTGGCGACGATGTCATCGATGACCATGAGACGCTGCGGACGGAACTCGGGTACCCACTGGGTTGCCACTATGCCGTGTAGCAGGCGGTTGTCGATGCGTGCTGCGATGATGCTCATGTGATGTTGGCTTCCTTCCTTTGCTTGCGTGACGCGTTTCGGCATGGCCTGTGCCGAAGCGCGTCATTCGTCCTGCCGGGCCGCGGACCCGTCGTTCAGCGTGGCCTGCCTGCGCGGGGCATGCCGGGAATTGATGTAGTCGTATGCGTAGGC
>URAQ01000155.1 GCA_900545875.1 uncultured Collinsella sp. | reverse complement strand
CCGACTCACACACTTTCCCTCAGCTTATGGTCCCGAGAGGTTATCCGAAGGCCCGACCGCCGGGAGGGATTTCTTCTGAGCGATCCCGCAGCGCGAAGCGCGAGGACCAGCGAAGAAGAAACCCCGCAGGCGGTCGGGCCGGTGGGAAGGATGGCCTTTCGACCTACTCTTTCTCGACCGCGCGCATGATCGCCTTGTAGATCTCCATCAGCGGGATGATCAGGAAGGCTAGACCCAGCGCGGCAAGAACGCCCTTGAGCTCAAGCGTCACGGGGCCAAAGAACATCTCGGCAAGCGTCGGCTGAACGGTCACGATAACCGTCAGTACCAGTGCCAGCGCGGCAGAAGCCCACAGCCACTTGTTCTGCTTCTTCATGGTGAACAGCGACGCACGACGGCTGCGCATATTGAAGCAGTGGAATATCTCGACCATGTTGAGCGTGATGAACGCCATCATCACGCCTTCCTCGTCGGCATTGCCGGCGATCATATCGGCGATGTGGATGTAGCCCATGTCAAAGTACACGCCCACAAAGAAGCTCGCCAGCACCAGCACGGTGATGATCAGCCCCTGGACCACGCAGTCCAGACCCATATGTCCGGCAAAGACACCGTCCTTGGCGTTGCGCGGCTTGCGCTTCATGATGTCGCCCTCGGCATCCTCCATGCCCAGCGCGAGCGCGGGGAAGCAGTCGGTGACCAGGTTCACCCACAGCAGCTGCACCGGCTGGAAGATGGTAAAGCCGATGAGCGTGGCGATAAACACCGAGAATACCTCGGCAAGGTTGGCCGAAAGCAGGAACTGGATGACCTTGCGGATGTTGTCGTAGATGCGACGGCCCTCTTCACAGGCACCGATGATGGTGGCGAAGTTGTCGTCGGCAAGCACCATGTCGGCAACGTTCTTGGTGACATCGGTACCGGTGATGCCCATGCCCACGCCGATGTCGGCGCGCTTGATGGACGGGGCGTCGTTCACGCCGTCGCCGGTCATGGCGACGATGTTGCCCAGGCTCTTCCAGGCATCGACGATGCGGGCCTTGTGCTCGGGCTGGACGCGGGCGTACACGCCGTAGTCCTCGATGTGCGCGTCGAGCTCCTCGTCGCTCATGCGATCGAGGTCGGCACCGGTGATGGCCTGGCTGCGATCGGTGACGATGCCCAGCTGCTTGGCGATGGCCACGGCGGTGTCGATGTGGTCGCCCGTAATCATGACGGTGCGGATACCGGCGTCGTGCGCCTCGCGGATGGCGTCGGCGACCTCGGGGCGGACCGGGTCAATCATGCCGGACAGGCCGCAGAAGACCAGGTCATGCTCGAGCGCGGCGGGGCTGCAGTCGGCCGGGACCTCGGTGTAGGTGCGGCTCGCCAGCGCCAGCACGCGCAGGGCCTCGTCGGCCATGGCCTTGTTGGCGGCCACGAGCTCGGCACGACGCTCCTCGGTCAGGGGGACGACCTTGTCGCCCTCGTAGATATGGGTACACAGGCCGATCACCACGTCGGGCGCGCCCTTGGTGTACTGCTCGTACTCGCCGTCCAGGGTCTCGACGACCACGGACATCATCTTGCGGCCCGAGTCAAACGGGGCCTCGCCCACGCGCGGATGCTCGGCAGTCAGGCCAGTGAGCCCCGCCTTGCCGGCATCGTTGACGAGCGCACACTCGGTCGGCTCACCCACAGCCTCGCCCAGTTCCTCGTCCCACTGGGCGTCGGAGCACAGCGCCATGCCGGCCAGGAACTTCTCCTTAGGCGCAGCGAGCTCGTGCTTGACGACGGTCATCTTGTTCTGGGTGAGGGTACCGGTCTTGTCGGAGCAGATGGTCTGTGTGCAGCCAAGGGTCTCGACGGCGGAAAGCTTGCGGATGATTGCCTGGCGCTTGGCCATCTTGGTCACGCCAAGCGACAGCACGATGGTCACGACGGCGACCAGGCCCTCGGGGATGGCAGCGACGGCGAGCGAGACGGCGACCATAAAGGTATCGAGCAGGGCGGTCGGGTCGGTAAGAACGTTGCCCACGCCGTGGCGGATGATATCGACGCCAAAGATAACGACGCAGATGACGATAACCATGATGGTGAGGATGCGGCTGAGCTCGGCAAGCTTCACCTGCAGCGGCGTGAGCTCTTCCTTGGCCTCGGCCAGGGCGCCGGCGATCTTACCCATCTCGGTGTTCATGCCGGTGCCGACCACGACGGCGCGGCCGCGACCGTACACCACGGTGGAGCCCATGTAGCACATGTTCTTGCGGTCGCCGAGCGGCACGTCGTCGGTGCCTGCGGCGAGCTCGATCACGTTGGCGTGCTTCTCGACCGGCACGGACTCGCCGGTAAGTGCGGCCTCTTCGATCTTCATCGTGGCGCTCTCGAGGACGCGACAGTCAGCCGGGACGGAGTCGCCCGCCTCGAGCATGATCACGTCGCCGGGCACGAGCTCGGCGCTCGGCAGGTGCACGAGCTTGCCGTCGCGCAGCACCTTGGACTGCGCCGCGCTCATCTCCTGCAGGGCCTCGAGGGCCTCTTCGCTCTTGGCTTCCTGGACCACGCCCAGCACCGAGTTGACGATAACGACGAACATGATGATGGCGACATCGGCAAAGTCCGCCTCGCCCTTGACCATGCCCGTGAGCGCGCTGATAACCGCGGCCGCGATCAGCATGATGACCATGGGGTCGGCCATCTGCTCAAAGAAGCGCTTCCACAGCGGCGTCTTCTCGGCTTCCTCGAGCTTGTTAGGGCCTGTCTTGGCGAGGCGCGACGACGCCTCGTCGTTGCTCAGGCCGAGGTTCTCATCGACACCTTGGTCGCTGAGTACCTCCGCCGCGGCGGACAGGTATTCCTTTTGCATATAGAGTCCCCTCCTGGGATTCGGGCCACTCAGCAGATTGATGCCCGATCATAATTCCCAGGAGAAGGGCAAGGGCTCATCAAGGCTGCCGTGCTGAGCGGCAGTTGATAGTGGAGCTATGGTACCCCAAAGCAACGCGTCTAGCCAAAACAATCCATTTGGAAATAGGGTCCATTCGCTACGATGCAGACCGTATGATGTTCAACATTGATAAAACGTTTTTTCTTCGGTGCATCATCAAACTGAAATATCGCCCAGATAGCAGCGGTTAGAACGGTTGGTAAAGTTTTTGCATATACCGTTTTTTCGCAAAAAATGAACTTCTAATTCGGCATACGGTCGATTTTTTGGGGTATTCGGTCGGCATTTCGTTATAATCATCTCAGTTTTATTTCTTATGGTTTATCTATCAGCGCAAGACGATGTCAGATGGAGGTCTGAATGTACAAGCGCACCAAGATTGTATGCACCATGGGTCCCGCCTGCGATAGCGACGAGACCATCCGCGAGATGATCAAGGCGGGCATGAACGTCGCCCGTTTTAACTTCTCGCACGGATCCTACGACGAGCACCACGGTCGCATCGAGCGCGTCCGTCGTATTTCCAAGGAGCTCGGTTTGCCCGTCGGCATCCTGCTCGACACCAAGGGCCCCGAGGTCCGCACCGGCCTTCTGGTCGACGGCAAGAAGGTCGCCGTCAAGACCGGCGACAAGATTGTCGTCACCGCTCAGCCCACGTCCGAGGATTTCCACGGCACCTCTGAGCACATCTCCCTCGACTACCTGGCTCTGCCCTCCGAGGTCGAGAAGGGCTCCCTTATCCTAATCGACGACGGCCTGGTTGCCCTCGAGGTCGAGTCCGTCGACGGCCAGGACATGACCTGCGTCGTCAAGAACGACGGCCTGATTGGCGAGCGCAAGGGCGTCAACATGCCCAACGTCAACATCTCGCTGCCCGCCATCACCGAGCGCGATCGTCAGGACATCCTCTTTGGCCTGACCGAGAACATCGACTACATCGCCGCTTCCTTCATCCGTGACGGCGAGTCCGTCCGCGGCATCCGCGAGCTTTGCCGCGAGAACGGTGGCGAGCACGTGACGATCTTCCCGAAGATCGAGTGCGCCCTGGGCGTCGAGAACTTCGACGAGATCCTCGAAGCTTCCGACGGCATCATGGTCGCCCGTGGCGACCTGGGCATCGAGATCAAGCCCGAGCTCGTTCCCCACATCCAGAAGGAGATCATCGCCAAGTGCAACGCGGCCTACAAGCCCGTTATCACCGCTACGCAGATGCTCGACTCCATGCAGCAGAACCCGCGCCCGACGCGCGCCGAGGTTGCCGACGTTGCTAACGCCATTTACGACGGCACCGACGCCGTTATGCTCTCTGGCGAGTCCGCTGCCGGTAAGTACCCGGTCGAGGCCGTCAAGATGCAGGCCAGCATTGCTCTCGAGACCGAGAAGTACCTCCCGGCCCACGCTCCGCTCGAGGTTCCGGCCGACGCTCATGGCACCCGCGTTGTTAACAACGTTGTGGGTATGTCCGCTGTGAACATGGCCACCACCGTTGGCGCCAAGTGCATCACCGTGCCGACGACCACCGGTCGTACCGCTCGCCTGATTTCGCACTTCCGTCCCAACATGCCGATCTGCGCGTTCTCCCGCCACGAGTGGGCCGTCCAGCAGATGATCATGTACTGGGGCGTTATCCCGCATCAGGCCGAGATTACCCAGGGCACCGTCAACGGCACGATCGTCAAGGCGATCGAGACCGCTAAGGAGCTCGGCTACGTCGAGGCCGGCGACCTGACCGTCGCTACCGCCGGCGATCCCCGCATGAGCGTCCAGCTCGAGGACAAGGTCTCCTCGACCAACGTCGCTTACGTCGCTCAGGTGCGCTAAAACGCACTTGCAAGC
>URAQ01000154.1 GCA_900545875.1 uncultured Collinsella sp. | reverse complement strand
GCCGGTCGTGGTACCGACATCCTGCTGGGCGGCAACCCCGACGAGCTGGTGCGCGAGCGCTTGGAGTACGAGGGCCTGACCATGGAGGACGTGACGCCCGAGCAGCTCGAGCAGTTTAACGCCGAGGCCAAGGAGACCTGCAAGGCCGAGCGCGAGCGCGTGCTTGCCGCCGGCGGCCTGACCGTTATCGGAACCGAGCGCCACGAGTCCCGTCGTATCGACAACCAGCTGCGCGGCCGCTCCGGTCGTCAGGGCGATCCGGGCGAGACCCAGTTCTACCTGTCGCTCGAGGACGACCTCATGCGCCTGTTCGGCGGCGACAAGATGGACCGCGTCTCCAAGATGATGGTCACGGCCGACATGGGTGACGACATGCCCATCCAGCACAAGATCATCTCCAAGGCCGTCGAGAGCGCCCAGCACAAGGTCGAGAGCATCAACTTCTCCATGCGTAAGAGCGTCCTTGAGTACGACGACGTCATGAACAAGCAGCGCCAGGTCATCTACGCCGAGCGCAATAAGATTCTGGACGGCAAGGACCTGACCGACCACATCACCGAGGTCATGCACGACACCGTGTACCGCTGCGTGCAGGAGTTCTGCACCAAGGACAGTCACGATGGCGAGCGCGACCTGGAGGGCCTGCGCAAGTGGGTTGTGGAGCTCACCGGCCACATCGATACGCCGAAGTTCCCCGACGAGGATTATGAGGCCCTGGCTGCCGATGTCCTGGCTTACGTAGAGAAGTGCTACAACATGAAGGCCGAGCGCTTGGGCGAGGACCTGATGCGCGAGCTCAACACCCAGGTCATGCTGCGCGTCATCGATACCCGCTGGATGAACTACCTGCAGGAGATGGACTACCTCAAGACCGGCATCGGCCTGCGCGGCTTTGGCCAGCGCGACCCGCTGGTTGAGTACAAGACCGAGGCCTACGGCGCGTTCCAGATACTCGTCGATACCATGTATGAGGATTACCTGCGCACGGTTCTGCGCATCGAGCTCAAGGCTGCCCCGCGTGCCGTGGAGCACAAGGAGGAGCCCGCGCTCGAGGGTGCGCACTTCTCCGGTCCTGCCGAGGTCGATGGTGACAACGGCGGCTCGGTGCTGCGCAAGCAGGCGCAGGTGCAGGCCCGCATGGCTGTCCAGGGTGGTCCGGCTGCCGTCAACAACGGTGGCAAGGTGACCACCTATCGCAAGTCCGAGAGCGACGATCCGTACGTCAACGTGGGCCGCAACGACCCGTGCCCCTGCGGTAGCGGCAAGAAGTTTAAGTACTGCCACGGCAGGAATCGTTAATGGCTGAGGCTTTAGAGGTAACGCCCGCCGAGCTGGACGCGTTTGCGGACCGGCTCGGTGAGGTCGAGTCGTATCTCCACCTGGACGAGAAGCGTACCCGCGTGTTCGAGCTCGAGGCCAAAAGTGTTGCCCCTGGCTTTTGGGATGACGCCGACGCCGCCCGTGCCACCATGGAGGAGATCGCGCGCACCAAGGAAGATATCGCTGCTGTGGACACCGCGCGCGGCGAGCTTTCCGATGCCCGCGCCGCGCTGGAGCTTGCCGAGGAGATGGGGGATGACCCCGACGCCGCCGCCCTTCGCGAGGAGGCTGCAGCCACGGCTGAGCGCCTGGCCCGTGCCATCGATGAGCTTGAGCTTTCGAGCTGGTTTACCGGTGAGTTCGATCACGGCGATGCCATCGTGACCATCAAGCCCGGACAGGGTGGTCTGGAGGCCCAGGACTGGACCTTCATGCTCTTTAAGATGTACATGAAGTACTGCCAGCGTCGCGGCTGGAAGGTCACCATCAACGACTGTCCCGCGGCCGAGGTCATCGGCATCGACCGCGCGACCTTTACCGTCGAGGGCAAGGACGCATTTGGCATGCTGCGCGCCGAGGCCGGTGTCCACCGCTTGGTTCGCATTAGCCCCACCGACGACAAGAAGCGCCGCCAGACCACGTTTGCCGGCGTCGAGGTCATCCCCGTGCTACCCGATGATATCGACATCGAAATCAGTCCCGATGACATCCGCGTGGACGTGTACCACGCGAGCGGCCCGGGCGGTCAGGGCGTCAACACCACCGACTCCGCCGTGCGCGTGACGCATTTCCCGAGCGGCATTGTGGTTACCTGCCAAAATGAGCGCAGCCAGATCCAGAACAAGGCCGCGTGCATGCAGATCCTCAAGGCTCGTCTGTACGAGATTGAGCTCGAGAAGCGCGCCGAGGCGCTCGATGAGATCCGCGGGCCCAAGACCACGATTGGTTTTGGCAACCAGATTCGCAGCTACGTGCTCTACCCGTACCAGATGGTCAAGGATCTGCGCTCGGGTGTGGAGACCAGCAATGTCGAGGCCGTTCTTGACGATGGCGACCTGGACCCGTTTGTTATTGGCTACCATCGCTGGGCCACCGGCAACGCCGATGCGGAGACCCCGTCTGCTTAAACCGCCCGGGTTTATGTGGAAATGGATTAAAACCCTCCGAGCGGTGTGGTTTTGTATCCAGAGCAAACCCTGCGCAGGGGTGGTTTTTGTCCGGCGAATCGGTAGAATCGAATACAAGAAGAAGTTCAAAGCGCATCCGTTTGGGTGCGCTTTTTTGAGGGAGGCAGCATGGCATATCGTCTGGACATCAAGCGCATTCTTTCGATGAACTTCTTTCACGACCTGCCCCAGATCATGTTGGGGTGTGCCTTGGCCGCCATCGCGACCGACTTGTTTTTGATTCCCAACGGTCTTGCCGCCGGTGGCGTTACGGGCCTTGCCACCATTATCCAGGCGGTCGGCGCGGCGCGCGGCCTATCGCTTCCCGTTGGTATTCAGACGATCGTGATGAACGCCTTGCTGTTGTTGGTCGTTATGCGCGAGGGCGGCATGTTCTACGTGGTGCAGACCGCGACGGGCTTTGTGCTGCTGGGCTTCTTTACCGATCTGTTCGCCCCGTTTGTAGCACCTCTGGCGGATGCGGACCTGATGCTCCCTGCCATGTGGGGCGGCATTATTACGGGCATCGGTTACGGCATGGTGTTGCGCGCCGGCGCCAACACCGGCGGCTCGGACACGATTGGCCAAATCATCTCGCGTAACACCTCGCTGCCGGTGGGCTCGACCGTCATGGCGATCGATGTTGCCGTATGCGCGCTATCGGCTCCGGTCTTTTCAATCGAAAACGCACTGTATGCAGGCCTTTCGATGGTCATTAGCGGCTACGTGATCGATGCCGTGGTCGATGGTGGCAACAAACGCCGTATGGTACTCATCATCTCGGACAAGTTCCCTGATATCGCTGCCGATATCATGTATGGCCTGGGTCGTGGTTGTACCAAGTTTAAGGCGACTGGCATGTATTCGGGTGCCGAGAAGCCAGTGATTATGGTCATCGTGAGCCGTCGAGAGCTCAATACCCTCAAGACGATCGTGCGCGAGCGCGATCCTCATGCCATCGTGACGGTTGCCGACGTTACGGAAGCCTTCGGCGAGGGATTCAAGGACATTAGCGCGTAGGGTCGATCGCGTTCCATCCAAAAGACGTTCACATTGATAAACCGTTTCATCAGCGGTTCTGCCTGCTAAATTGTTCAAATAATGATAAAAACTCTGGTAAAGCCATCAGTTTCCAGCATAATGAATGACGTACGTGCATTGCGGCTGTGTTGGGATTACCTTCGGTGCCGTGCGCATTTTGTCTAATGAGGATGAAAGGAAGGCACAATGAGCGACGAAGAGCTCAAAAAGGTTGCCAACGAGGTAAGGAAGGGCATCGTCACCGGCGTGCACGCTGCCAAGTCCGGCCATCCGGGCGGTTCGCTCGGCGCTGCCGACATCATGACCTATCTGTACTTTGAGGAAATGAACGTCGACCCGGCCGATCCCCGCAAGGCCGACCGCGATCGTTTTGTGCTCTCCAAGGGCCATTGCGCTCCGGGCCTGTACGCCGTGCTCGCCGAGCGTGGGTTCTTCCCCAAGGAGGACCTCGAGACGCTGCGCCATATCGGCAGCCACCTGCAGGGCCACCCCAACATGAACGACACCCCGGGCGTCGACATGTCCACCGGCTCGCTCGGCCAGGGCATTTCCGCCGCCGTGGGCATGGCCGTTGCCGCCAAGCACTGGGGCGATACTTATCGCACGTACGCCCTGCTGGGCGATGGCGAGAGTGAGGAGGGCCAGGTCTGGGAGGCCGCCATGTTTGCCGGCAACCAGCAGCTCGACAACCTCTGCGTGATCGTCGACCACAACGGCCTGCAGATCGACGGTCCCGTCGAGGAGGTCAACGACCCCATGCCGCTCGCCGACAAGTTCCGCGCCTTCAAGTTCCATGTGGTGGAGCTCGCCGACGGCAACGACTTCGACCAGATCCGCGCCGCCTTTGCCGAGGCTCGCGCCACCAAGGGGCAGCCGACCGCCATTATCGCCGAGACCATGAAGGGCAAGGGCGTTTCCTTTATGGAGAACCAGGTTGGTTGGCACGGCAAGGCCCCCAACGATGAACAGTTTGAGCAGGCCATGGCAGAGCTCACGGCCGCCGGAGAGGAGCTCTAGGATGGCAGACGTCAAGAAAATCGCCACGCGCGTAAGCTACGGCGAGGCCCTCGTCGAGCTCGCCAACGAGCACGATGACTTTGTGGTCCTCGACGCCGACCTGGCCGCCGCCACGCAGACCGGCAAGTTCAAGGCCGCCTGCCCCGATCGTTTCTTCGATGTGGGCATTGCCGAGAGCAACCTGATGGGCGTCGCCGCCGGTATCGCGACCACCGGTCGCGTCGCCTTCG
>URAQ01000153.1 GCA_900545875.1 uncultured Collinsella sp. | reverse complement strand
TTGAGCGTTCAAGGGCGCCCTAAACGGGAGAAAATCCACGCTCATGAATGTGGCAAAGGGACTGTCCCTTTGTCACATCCGGGACTGGCCCTAGACCGGCTTGACCTCCAGCTTTATCCCCTCGGCACAGGAGTCGCCCAAAACATCCGAAAGGGCCCAGGTCGCATATAGCGGCAAATAGAGAACCGCTCCGTTGCGCTCAACGTTGCCTCTCGAGAAAACAATCCCGAGCCTTACGCCATATTCAGCCGTATCAAGCACATGACCGAGCGCAGCGTGCGCGTGGTAATAGGAGCCCGATTTAACCTCGATCGGAACAGCCGTCCCATCCGGTCCATCGACCACAAAGTCCACTTCACCGCGCTTTTTTGTCTGATAGTAGTAAAGCTGGCGATTTTGGGCAGCCAGCTGCTGGGCCACCACGTTTTCGTAAATGCCGCCCAGATTGGGCTCCTTGCTATCAAGATACGCCGCTTGGGCGACTCCAACGGGGTAGCGCGCCATCAACATGCCCGTATCCGATTGATATAGCTTGAACTGCGATGGCCGTGCCGTCTTGAGCAGGGGCGATTTTGGCTCGGTTACGATATCGGCTTTGAGAGCAACGCCGGCATCGGCAAGCCAGACAAAATCTCGCTGGTACTTCTCGTAGTGAGCCTTGGGGTCAATGGAATTGAGCACGAAACGCTTGTGTTCGCCCTCAAGCATAATGGGGAGCTGATCGTAGATGCTCTGCACCTGAAGGGCACGCCCGCTTGCATACTTGGAAATATCCCGCCGGTACTGTTCGTTGAGCTCGGACTGTAGCTGACGAACAGAGGCAAGGTCGCCCTGCGTGTCAAGGAAACGCTGCACGACCTCCGGCATTCCGCCGACAACGGTATAGGTCCTGAAGTTTGCCATCATCGCGTCATGAATGTAATCAGGAATGGGCCTCTCGCTGATACACGCGTCACGTATCGTTTGGAGAGCCCCCTCGCTCACCCCGGTTGCCCAGCAAAACTCCTCAAAATCGAGCGGGAACATCCTAAGCTCGTGGACATACCCCACGGGATAGGACCTGACGCCCTTGAACTGAGTCCCGAGCATTGACCCCGAAAACGCCCAGCGGCACCTCCCGTCCTCAACAAGGAACTTTGCCATCGTCATGATGTCGGGGGCCTCTTGGACCTCATCGATAAACACGAGCGTTTTGCCTGGTGCAATCGACTTTCCCGAAAGAAGCGTCACCCTGCTGATGAAATCATCGGCATCCCGCGCCTCGAGAAGAGCATCTTTTGCCTGGCGATTTTCCATGAGGTTAAGCTCGATGTAGGTTGCATGGCTGGCTTTGCCAAATGCGCGAATCGAATAGCTTTTGCCGATCTGGCGAGAACCCGTGATGAATAAGGCCTTTTGCTCGGCAGACTTCAGCCAACGCTCCAGCTCTGCCGCTATTTTCCTGCGCAGCATAGGCTCTCTCCTCAGTGTCATCAAATGAAATGCAAAGTTTTATACGCTTGATTATCGATGAAAAGCAGAATTTTTAGAACCTAAAATCAAATGAAATGCAGAGATTTGAGATTATAAGCAAAAGAAGGGGCACCACCGGCGAATGTGTCAAAGGGGCTGTCCCTTTGACACATTGCGCTCAACTACTCGTCAACGATCTCGGCAAGCCAGACGTTCAGCGTATCGACTTCGGGGCAGCAGAACTTTGCCGTGCCGGGCTCGTTTCCAGGCACGGTCCCGCCATAGCGCAGGATATCGATATAGGGAAAGCCCACATGGCAGGCCATGGCGCACATCTTGCCGCGGTCTCGGTCGAAGTCAAAAACGTCGCCCGGCTTGTGACCATGGTGACAACGGCACGCACCCAGCTGGTCCACGCAGCTCACGCGGATACGCGGACGCTTGCCACGCGACGCGCCGAGCGGCTTGCTCTCGCCCGCAGGCCTGATGCCGCCCTCGCCGGCGTTACTCATGGTCGATCACATCCAGGCAGGCCTCGATGGGAAGGCCGGCGGACTTGTCTTCCTGGTCGGCATTGCGCTCGATAAGCTCGGCTACCACGCGCATGGCATCGCTCGTCGCGCGCTGCAGGCTCCAACCAGCCATAACGCGGCCGACAAGCACCGCCGAGAACGTGTCGCCCGTGCCCGGGAAGTAAACCGGGATCAGGTCGAAGGGAATCGTGAAGTACTCCCCCGCCACATGGTCGTAACCGATGACGACATTCGCACCGTCGACCACAGCGCTCGTAATGACCACCGACTTGGCGCCCAGGGCACGCACGGCATCCACAAGAGCGCGGCCCTCATCGGGCGTGATTTGCTCGGCAATGGGCGCATCGGTAAGCAGGCACGCCTCGGTGTAGTTTGGCACCGCATAGTCGGCGCACTCGAGCAGGCTGCGCATGAGACCGATCGTGGACTCGGGCACGCCGGCGTAGAGCTTGCCGTTGTCGCCCATGATGGGATCGACGAAAACCTTAGTGCCCTTTTGCGCGCGGCGGTGGCAGAAGTCCGAAATGATGCGCGTCTCTTCCTCGGTCACGATAAAGCCGGTCGAGATGGCGTCGAACTCAAAGCCGAGCTCCTCCCAGATGGCAAGACTCTGACGCACGTACTCCGTGGTGTCGTGGATGTAGAACTTGGGGTAGTTGAGCGTATCGGAAACAAGGGCCGTCGGCAGGTTGTGGATGCGATAGCCCATATGCGACAGCACCGGCAGCATGGCGGAAAGCGCGACCTTGCCGTAGCCGCACATATCGTTGATCAACAGCAGCTGAGTGTTCTTCATGAGAGTCCCCCTTGGGTCGGGCGCGGCACGATGGCGCCATAGTGCAACTAAGTGTAGCGCAGGGGAAGTTGTGAACGGGCGCTGGCGCCGCGGAGGCCACATTGTTGCGGAAAGGTTACGGGAAGGAGGAAGTTAGTCATTGGGGACGTTCTTGTTTGACTAGTCATTTAAGAACGTCCCCAACGACTATCGCAGGTTGAGGACGGACAGCGAAAGCGTTCCTAAGCGAGCAAGGTGACGTGAAAGAGGAGGGCATAGGCCTTGTGGCCATGCCCGACGATTGAACGTCAGATTGCCGCTTAGGAACGCTTGCAGCGTCGAGCGGTTACGGCGTTTGGCAAAACGCCGTAACTTAATAAGTTTGGTACCTTGACATTGATTTCTCACGCTCCTAAATTGGTTAGGCACAAAACAATTCCACTACCTAACTAAAGAAAGGAGCGAAGCTTAGATATGTGTGTTGAACCACTCGTCCTTCCGCATGAGCCCGGCGGCGACCCGTCGCAACCGGTAGACATACCCGAAGCGGTCAGCGCCGAAGACAAACTCGCCAAGCGCATCCTGAGCGGCCTGGGATTTTGCGGCCATTACATGCATTTTCACGGCGGCGGCATATCTGGCAAGGCGCCTATTGTCTGCCTACTCGCCAAGCAGCCGACCGGCGAGCTGTCCCAACAGGAGCTCGGCATGCACTTCGACCTCAAGCCAGGGTCCCTTTCCGAGATTCTGTCCAAGCTCGAACTGGGCGGTCTTATCGAGCGCAGTCGCAATCCCAAAGACCGTCGGCAGCTCACCATCCGCCTGACCGAAGCGGGATGGGAAAAAGCCCGTGTTGAGCAGGCAGCCCGCATTCGCTTTAGGGAACAGGCCTTTAGCGCCCTTACGCACGACGAGCGCGAACAACTCGCCGAGATGCTCGAAAAAATCCGCGTAACCTGGGAGGAACTGGATGATTAAAACCCTCATGGGAAGCATCCGCGATTACAAGAAGGTCACGATCGCCACGCCGCTGCTGGTGCTTGGCGAGGTGCTCTGCGAAATGATGATCCCGTTTATCACCGCCGACATGATCGACGCCATCAAAGACGGTGCCACCGTCGCCCAGATGCTTCCCACCGCAGGCTTTTTGGTGCTCATCGCACTGACGTCGCTCGCTTTTGGTGCCGCTGCCGGCGTCACCTGCAGTCATGCGAGCTGCGGCTTCGCCAAGAACCTGCGCCACGACCTGTTCTACAAGATCCAGACGTTCTCGTTCGCCAACATCGATGCGTTCTCCAGCTCCTCGCTGGTCACGCGCCTCACCACCGACGTCACCAACGTGCAGCAGGCGTTCATGCTCATCATCCGTATCGCCGTGCGCGCGCCGCTGGTGTTGGTCTTTGCCTTTGCCATGGCCTACGCCATGGGCGGCAGCGTCGCCATGGTCTACCTGGTCATCATTCCGCTGCTGGGCTTTGGCCTGTTCTTTATCATCTATAAGGTGCGCCCGATCTTTGCCCGCGTGTTCCGCAAGTACGACGCGCTCAACGAGTCCGTCGAGGAAAACGTCACCGGCATGCGCGTGGTCAAGAGTTACGTGCGCCAGGACTACGAGAAAGAGAAGTTCGCCACCGCCGCGCGCGACGTCCAGATGGACTTCACCCGCGCCGAAAAGCTGCTCGCCTTCAATAACCCCATGATGAACGTCTGCGTCAACGGCGCGTTCGTCGTCATCATCTACCTGGGCTCCGAGCTCATCATCACGAGCCAGGGCACCTTGTTCGACGTGGGCCAGCTCTCCTCCATCTTTACCTATGGCTTCCAGATTCTGATGAGTCTGATGCAGCTGTCGATGATCTTTGTCATGGTGACCATGGCCGACGAGTCGGCACACCGCATTACCGAGGTGCTTGCCGCCGAGCCCACGATCGCCAACCCGACCGAGCCCGTGCTCGAGGTTGCCGACGGCTCCATCGACTTTGACCACGTGAGCTTTAAGTACTCCGAGCACGCGAAGCGCCAGGCGCTCGACGATATCGACCTGCATATTA
>URAQ01000152.1 GCA_900545875.1 uncultured Collinsella sp. | reverse complement strand
GCCCGCCATGCCGCATCGCGCGCCGACATCATCCTGCTCGACATGATCATGCCGCTCGTCAATGGCATGGACACCGCGCGCGAATTGCGCCAGGCCGACACCGCCGTGCGTCTGGTGTTCCTTACCTCGTCGCCCGAGTTCGCGCTGGAATCCTACGAGGTCCGTGCCTTCGACTATCTGCTCAAGCCCGTGACTTACGAACGCCTGGCACAGTTACTCGACGAGCTTTCGAGCATGCGCCCGGCGGCAACCGACGAGCTCGTGATCAAAACGTCCTTTGGCTACCACGCCCTGCGCCTGTCCGACATCGAATATGCCGAGGCGCGCAACAAGCACGTGGTCTTCCGCCTGCGCGACGGACGCGATATCGAGGCACTCGAGTCGTTCCGCAGCGTCGAGGACCGTTTGGCGCAAAATGCCACCTTCTTTAAATGCCACCGTAGCTACCAGGTCAACTTGCGCAACATCGATCACTTTGACCGCACGGAGATCTTCATGAGATCGGGCGCCTGTATCCCGTTGGCACGCAGTTGCAAGCAGGGGTTCCAAGATGCCTACTTTGCGGCGCGCTTTGAGGGCGGGAGGCACTGATGCTCCCCACGGCCGAAATGCTGCTTTGGGCAATCCACCACGCAACGACCCTGCTCTTTGGCGTTTTCGCCTCGGCAGCGCTGTGCGGGGTCGAGATCAACCGCCGTCATGCGCTTGAGCTGATCGCGGTTGACGTGCTCACCGGTACCGCCTTTGCGCTCGCCAATGTCTTTGGCGGCGAACTTTTCGCTCGACAGGTGTATCCGCTCGTCGTGCATCTGCCGCTCGTCATCTATCTGTGCGCGCGCTATCGGCTGAGCCCTTTGCTCGTTATGCTCGGCGTCACCAGCGCATACCTGAGCTGCCAATTTAGCAACTGGATGGGCATCGCCGCGCTCGCCGCCTGCGGCTCGCAAATCGCGTACTACGCGACACGCATTATCACCACGGTCGCCGTCTTTGCGCTCCTGCTGCACTGGGCCGGCGACATCGGTCCGCGCTTGGCAGTCAAAAGCCCTACCGAGCTCGAGATTCTGCTCATCCTGCCGCTCGTCTATTACATCTTTGACTACGCCACCAACGTCTACACCACGTTGTTCCACTCGGGCTCGGTTGTGACCGTTGAGTTTTTGGCGTTTGCGCTTTGCGCTTTCTACCTTATGTTTCTTGCTGTGTATCTGCGCGAATACGAGGCTAAAGAGGCCGCCGAGCGCGAGCGTTGGATGCTCGAGACCCGTGATAGCGCAGCTATCAAAGAGCTCGAAGCCTGGCGTCAATCTGGACGCGAGCTTTCGGTTCTGCGCCATGACATGCGGCACTTCCTGCGCGGCCTTGCGGTTTTAATCGAAGAGGGTCACGTCGACGAGGCGCTCGGGCGCATCAACGAACTCTGTGAGACAAACGACCGCACCGCCGTGCGCCGCTACTGTGCCAACGAAACGGTCAACATCGTGCTTTCGTCATTTAGCTCCGATATCAACCGAAACGGTATCACCGCCGACCTGCGCGCCGCCGTGCCAGAGAACGTCCATGTGGCCGATGTCGACCTGTTTAGCGCGCTCTCGAATGCCCTGGACAACGCCATCGTCGCCGCGAGCGCCGCTCCCCAGGGCAAACGATTCGTCGATCTGGACCTGCGCTACGAAGACGGGCAGCTGCTGCTTTTGGTCTCTAACACGTTTGACCGCCCGCCGCGTATGGTTGACGGCATGCCCGTGGCCCAGCACGCCGGCCACGGCTTTGGCACCAAGAGCATTAAGCTCGCCGTCGAGCGCATGAACGGCAACTGCCAGTTCCGCATTCACGGCGACCGATTTGAGCTGCGTGCCGTGATGTAGGGACGCGACAAGCTGCCGGCATGCTCGGCCCGCCGGGGCCACCTTGCCAGCGCCGGTCCGCTACAGCGGCGCGGCGGCCGGAGTCAGCTGTTTAATGTAGGCCCACATGCGCTGCTTGGCGGCCTTGTCGGTGAGCGCCGCCTCAAAGCCGTCGAGCGCGAGCACGCGGCGCCCTTGCACATGGGCGACCAGGCCGGGCTTGAGCATGGCGGTGTCGAAGTCGTCGATCGCCACGAGCATATCGGCATAGGTCTCGCGCATGGTATCGGCCGCACGATCATCCAGCAACAGCACCGCCTCGGGGTCCAGCGCCTCGAGCGCCTCGCGGAACAGCTCGCACGGCAGGGCATGGCCCACCGCCACCGTTCCGTCGCCCGCACCGGCGACGCTTGCCAGCACGCAAAAATCCTCGGGCGCATAACCGATGGCCCCGAGCGCCTTACGCAGCGCCGCGCCATCCGCGCCTGCGGCAAGCTCGCCGCCCGAGCGCTCGGCCTCATCCAAATCGCCTTTTACCAGCACAATCGGCGAGCACGCGTTGCCTGCGATGCGCACGCCACGACCCGCAAGCGATGCGAGCTCCTGCTCGGCCGCCTGAGCGATGGCTTCTTTTTTCTGGCTTTGTGACATAGGTATGCGCTCTCCAATCGTTTGCGTGCCCACCATTATTTGACACTCCCCATGGCTAAAGCCAGGGGATTCTTGCTTCACCGAGAATTGCCTAGACTGCGCATGCAGCCGTAGGTCTTACGCCCTCTCCACAAGCGTTTGCGGCGTCTGCCGCGGTTCCCGCATGCCCTGCGGTACCTTCCAGGATTCTCCTTCCCTCGCGGGCGATGTTGACGGCGGCGTTCAGGTCGCGGTCGTGACGCATGCCGCACGCGGGGCAGTCCCATACCCGTTCGGCCAGCGTCAGTCCCCTGTAGACGTAACCGCATGCGGAACACGTCTTGCTGGACGGATAGAACCTGCCCACCCTTACGAAGCCGCGCCCCGACCATGCGCATTTGTACTCGAGCTGGCGCGCCAGCTCCGACATGGCGGCATCGCCCACGGCCTTGGCGAGGCGGCGGTTCCTCTGCATGCCCCTGACGTTCAGGTCCTCGACCGCGATGTTTTGGCTTTCTCCCACCGCATGCGTCGTGAACTTGTGCAGGGCGTCCTTCCGCCGGTTGGCAACCTTCTCGTGCGCCCGCGCGACCCTGACACGCTGCCTGGCGCGATTTGCGGAGCCCTTCCGCTTGCGCGAGAGCCGCCGCTGCTCCCGCGCCAGCCTCCTCTCGCTCCTTTGCAGGTTTTTGGGGTTGGGCAGGCGCTCCCCCGTGGAGCAGGTGGCTATGTCGTGTATTCCCGCATCGACTCCCAGGAACCCGACGGTCGGGGCCGGCGCGTCCGTGGCGGGGACGTCCGCGCAGCATATCGCCACGTAGTACTTGCCGCTCGGCACCTGCTTGACCGTCGCGGACAGGACGCGCCCCTCCACGGGACGGCTCACCCGCGCCCTGACGGTCCCCAGCTTTGGCAGCCTCACGTGCCTGGCGTCGATTATCCCGACGCCGTTCGTGCGGTAGCTCTTCCTCCCCGCGCGTTTGGACTTGAACTTCGGAAAGCCCACCTTGCCTGGTGCGCGGAAGAAGTTCTTAAATGCCTTGTCCAGGTCGCGCAGGGACTGCTGCAGTGCCATGGAGTCCACCTCGGAGAGCCACGGCGCGTCCGCCCTCTTCCAGGCGGGGATCTGGGTGATGTAGGAGTTGATGTGCCTCGATTTGCCCGTCCACGCGTACTCGTCCCGCCTCATCGCCAGCACCCTGTTGTAGACCCAGCGGCAGCAGCCGAAGGTCTTCTGCAGGAGGGCCTCCTGCTCGGCGCTCGGGTATATGCGGTACTCGAAGGTCTTGTCCATGGCCCTCACGCGTTCCTCTGGTCCTCGATATACTGCCTGACGGCCTCGGGCGTCGCCCCGCCGACGGTCGAGACGAAGTAGCTGTTCGTCCAGAGCGTCGGCAGCTTGCGCTTCAGCTGCGGGAACTCGGCGCGCAGGTCGTGGCTGGTCCTGCCCTTGATGCGCTTCACGGCCCGGTGGATGCCGAACTGGGGGTCGACTGAGACGAGCATGTGCACGCGGTCGGGCATGACCTTGATTTCCCTTATCTCGAAATCGAGTTCCTCCGCGACCTCGTGCGCGATCTCCTCGAAGCGGGAGCCGATGCCGTCCACGAGCACCTTCCTGCGGTATTTCGGGCAGAAGACCACATGGTAGTCGCAGTCCCAGACTATGTTGTCGTTGCTCCTGTATCTATCCATGAAAACAGTATACCACTTGCAGCCGTATATGTATATCGGCTGACGCCGATGCGCCTTATATCCCCATATCTGAAGAAAGGGGTTTTGCGGCGCTTTTGATAAAAGAGCCGCCCGCGAGTGGTTGCTTTGCGGGCCGCTGGGTATAAGCACGGTCGTACTGAGTTTTACGCGGCCGAGCCGCGTCGCATTATGGAGGTCACCATGGCTGACATTAAGCAGATTACCCCCGAGAACTTCGACGCCACCGTCAACGGCAGCCTTCCCGTGCTGGTCGATTTTTGGGCTCCCTGGTGTGGGCCCTGCCGTTCGCTGTCGCCCATCGTTGACGAGGTTGCCGATGAGCTGGCGGGCAAGCTTGCCGTTGCCAAATGCAACGTCGACGACAACCAGGACCTGGCCATGAAGTATGGCGTCATGAGCATCCCCACGCTGATTGTGTTTAAGAACGGCGAGGAGATTGACCGCTCGATTGGCGCTCTGCCCAAGGCGAGGCTGCAGGCGCTGCTGGAGAAGCATCTGTAATACGCTTGTTACTTACCCGCCGTCCATGAGCGCTTTTGCACCGCTCGCCGGACTGCCGGGCGCGGCGCGGACGACCACGGATAGTATGGTAGTTACAAACAGCCCCCAGTGAACGGGTGC
>URAQ01000151.1 GCA_900545875.1 uncultured Collinsella sp. | reverse complement strand
GCGCCGGTGCCCACCACCTCGATCTGCGGCTGGGCGCCCAGGATAATCTTGAGCGAATCGACCACTAGGCGGTCGTCGTCGACAACGATGAGCCTCATCGGTCCTCATCTCCTTGCTGTTTGGGGACGGTGGCAAACACGCGCCAGCCGGGGGCGCCGGCGCGCAGGCCGGCGGTGAAGGTTCCGCCAAGCGCCTCGACGCGCTCGCGCATGGAGGCGAGCCCCATGCCTTCTACGACGTTGCTGCTGCTCGCCGGGGTCGCGTCCGCGCCATCATCGGTAACGATGAGCTGGTAAAACGACGGATGCTCCATGCATCGTACGGTGACGGTCTGGGCGCAAGCGTGGCGCATGGCGTTGGAAAGCGCCTCGCGCAGCACCGCCGCAAAGCAGTTGGCGACGTTGGCGGGTGCATGCTCGGCCAAAACTTCAAGCTCAATCTGCGGGCCGCCGTCCGAGCGCGCGCCTTCAACAATGCGTTCGAGCTGCACGGAAAGGTCGACGGCGTTGTCGTTGAGCGCGTGGACGCTGGTGCGCACAAGCTGGAGCGCCTCGTCAACCGTGCGTTTGACGTCGGCGAAATCGGCGGCGACGCCGGGCTCGTCGGCGTGGACCACGCGCAAGGCTTCGGCCTGCAGTGAGGCACGCGTGAGCTGGTGCCCGACGTTATCGTGGATCTCGCGCGCGATGCGGGCGCGTTCGGCGAGCGTCGCGAGCTCGACTTCGTAGTCCTGGCGATCGGCAAGATCACGGTTGCGCGCCTCGAGCGCGAGGGCTCGTTCCTGCAGTTCGTCGCGGGTACGGCGCATGCGCTGCTGCTCGCGCTCCAGCTGGGCGGTACGTAGCGATAGCAAGGTGGCGGCAACCGAAAGGATGGCGGTCAGCAGAAGCGTTCGGGCGGTGAGCGCGTCGGTGCGAAGGTCCACGACGAGCGCAAGGGCAAAGACGGAGCCAATGCCCAGCGCGACCCAGGCGTGCTCACGGCGCACGCGCCGCGCGATGTCATAGAGAGCGAGAGGCGCAAACGGCACAAACGGCGGTATGAAGACGGCCGCGATGATGTAGACGTAGCTCGCGGCCTCGCTTGCGCGGCGCGCGTGTTCCTCCTGTGCGACCTCGGCCAGCGAGGTGGCAATAACGCCAAGGCAAAACGCCGCGACCATGCGGGCATCCACAGCAAGACCCATGGCGGCCGCAATACAGCACGCCAGCACGATCGATTTGTCGAAAAGCCTGTTCATACGGGTATTGTACGCGAAGCCGCGCATGGTGGAGGGGCCGCCTGCGCAACCGTGACATTCCTCCCGCGCAGCAAAGCGGGGGCGTCGGCAGGCCGCACGACAAAGACCCCGCACTCGTGACAAAGCTCACTGGTGCGCGCCGGCGGCTCCTGCGATGATGCAATCGTACCGGGCCGCAATCAACGGAAGGGCCGCCTCATGACAGACATCGTTCACGTCGAAAACCTCGTCAAGCGCTATGACGACCTTATTGCGCTCGACCACTTTAACCTGAGCATCGCCCCCGGCGAGATCTTTGGCCTGCTGGGCCCCAACGGCTCGGGCAAGACCACGTCCATCAACTGCATTTTGCAGCTGCTTGCCTACGACAAAGGCACCATTGAGCTGTTCGGCGAGCCCATGGCGCCCGCCCGCTACGACCTCAAGCGCCGCATCGGCGTGGTGCCGCAGCAGGTGGCGGTGTTTGACGAGCTCACGGTGCGCGAGAACATCGACTATTTCTGCAGCCTCTACGTCAACGACCGCAAGCACCGCCGCGCGCTGGTGAACGAGGCGATCGACTTTGTCGGGCTGGGCGACTTTGCCAAGTTCCGCCCCGGCAAGCTCTCGGGCGGCCTGGCGCGTCGCCTCAACATCGCCTGCGGCATCGCGCACAAGCCCGAGCTCATCTTCTTTGACGAGCCCACGGTGGCGGTCGACCCACAGAGCCGCAACGCCATCCTGGAGGGCATCTGCCGCTTGTGCGACGAGGGCGCCACAGTGGTGTATACCAGCCATTACATGGAGGAAGTCGAGCAAATCTGCAGCCGCATCATGATCATGGACGGCGGGCGCGTGCTGGCGCAGGGCACCAACGACGAGCTCAAGCGCATGATTCAGATGGGCGAGCGCGTGACCGTCGAGGTCGGCGCCGTCGAGCCCTCCACGGTCGAGCGGCTGCGCGCCCTCGAGCATGTGCTTTCGGTTGAGCTCTCCGGCGGCGAGCTCATCTGCACCTGCGAAGCGAGCCCGCACAATTTGGTCGACATCCTCGACACGCTGCGCGCTGCCGACGTTGCGCTCGGCCGCGTGTGGAGCGAGCCGCCGACCCTCAACGACGTGTTCCTCGAGATCACCGGCCGCGAGCTGCGCGACTAGGGGGCAGCCATGTTCAACACCATTATCATTACGGTCAAGACGCTGCTGCGCCGGCCGAGCACGTGGGTCTGGGGCGCGATCTTTCCCGTCGCGCTTTCCACGATGTTCATGTTTATGTTTGCGAACCTCAGCTCCGACGGCACGGTCGACCCGGTGCCGGTGGCCGTCGTAGCGGATGAGGCCTGGGACGCCTCGACCTTTAAGGACGTGGCGACGTCGCTTGCCAAGGAAGGCGACGACCAGCTGCTCGAGATCCACGAGTGCGACGACGCAGCCGACGCGAACCGTGCGCTTAAGGCCGGCGAGGTTGCGGGCATCTATACGGTCGACGACGCGGGTACGCCCAAGCTCACACTGCTTTCGAGTTATGACAGCTCGCGTGCGACGTCGGTGCTCACCGACCGCAGTATTCTGGAGACGGTGGCAAGCTCGTATACACAAAATGCCGAGCTCATGTCCCAGATTGCCCAGGACAACCCGGCGGCGCTCGCCGACCCGGAGGCGGTTGCGCGCGCTCTATCGCTCGAGGGCGGTACCCGCCGCGTAAGCCTGACACGCACCACGCCCGATGGCACGGTCGTCTACTATTACGCGCTTTTTGGCCTGGTCGCGATGATGTCTGCGGAGTTTGCCGCCTTGAGCGTCGTCGACCTGCAGCCCAATCTGTCGGGCCTTGGCGCACGTCGCTGTGTGGGCGGTCTTTCCAAGACGGCATCGCTGACCGGCATCTTTGTCGGCTCGTGGCTGGTCTCCTTTGCCTCGATGACGATCGCGATCGGCTACGTGCGCCTGGTCGTGGGCGTCGACTTTGGCGGGCGCGAGGGGCTGTGTCTGGTGGGTGGCGCCGCTTCCGCGCTTGCCGCCACGGGCTTGGGCCTTTTTGTGGGCACGCTTCCCGTTAAGGGCGGCAAGGCGTCCAAGTCCGGCATCCTCACGGGCTTTGCTACCACGTGCGCCCTGTTCGCCGGCCTCTACGGCGAGCCGGCGATGGCGCTTGCCGACGACGTCGCCCGCGCCTGCCCGGCCGAGTGCTGGCTCAACCCCGTCAAGCTCATCTGCGACATGTTCAACCGCCTGTATTTCTTTGAGAACCTGGGCCCCTTTGTCGTTCGCGCCGGCGCGCTGGTCCTTATGGCGCTGCTGTTCGTTGCCGCCGCCACGCTGACCTTTGGAAGGAGCCGCTATGAGCACCTTTAAGACTGCGCTTCGCATGGCGCTGGCGCACCCGTTCTACCTGCTCATCTATACGGTGTTCATCTCGCTCATGGGCGTATTCATCGCGGCATCGGTGAGCTGGAACTCGTCGCAGCTCACCGAGTACGAGCCCTACGATGCCAACGTGATCGTGGTCGACCGCGACGACAGCGACCTTTCGCATGCGCTCACCAAGCACCTGGGGTCGCGCTTTGAGTTGGTCACGGGCGTCGGCGACGATACCTACGATCTTGCGGACGCGCTCTCCAAGAGCAACAGCGCCAAGGGTAGCGCCGACTGCGTGTTCTTTATCCCGGAGGGGTTTGAGAACGACCTGGTCGCGGCCGCCCGCGCGGGGGAGGCCCTGCCCAAGCTCGATGTGACCTACGGTGCCGGCACCATGGCGGCGGCGCTTTCGTCTGCTGAGGCCTCGCGCTGGATTTCGCTCGCGGGCGCTGCAGCGGCCCTAGAGCCCGCCGCCTCTAATGGTAGCGTCGCCAAGGCCGCCGAGCATGCCGCCGCCAAGCGCGCCGAGGTCCAGATTGAGCAGGTCAAGGTTGGTTCGACTGCCGCCGCCATGCTCAAGTCGTATTTCAACTTTGGCGCGTACGCGATTATCTCGTCGGTCATCGTATCGGTGGGGCTGGTGTTCTCGGGCATGAACGAGCCCGAGCGCGTGCGTCGTATGGATGCCGGCCCAATCTCCGAGCGCCGGCGTTCGCTCGCCGTGTTTGCGGCCGCCACTGTGATCACCGTCTGCATCTGGTTTGTGTCGAGCATGATGGGCGTCGTGGGCTTTGCCGGCGCGGTTGCCGAGGTCGGCGTGGGTCGTGTGTGCCTGGCGCTGGCGGCGACGTTTGCCCTGGCGTGCACGCCTCTGGCCGTTGGCTTTGCCCTTTCGAGCCTGGGTGCGCGTGAGGAGCTGCTCAACGGTGTGGGCAACCTGCTCGGCATGCTCATGACGTTTTTGGGCGGCGCCTGGATGCCGCTGTCGCTGATGGGCCCAGCCGTGCAGACCGCGGCGCATTTTGTGCCGACGTATTGGGTGAACGACGCGATTGGCAAGGCGCTCGCCGCGGACCTGACGTCCACCGTGCTGGGCGACATCGCCTGCGACCTGGGCGTCACGGCGCTCTTTGCCATGGCCATCGCCGCCGCAGGCCTGGCCCTCGCACGCGCCAAATCCCGCGCCTAGCCACCTAGTCATTTAAGAACGTCCATTACAGTCGAAATTGTCAGCCCGGGACCGTCTCGGGCTACG
>URAQ01000150.1 GCA_900545875.1 uncultured Collinsella sp. | reverse complement strand
CGACAACATCTTCTACGGCAACGGACTTTCGCGCCACCTGACGCGCGCCGTCCAGAACGCCGAGTCGGGGAGGGCCACGGTCTTCGGCTACCACGTGGACGACCCCGAGCGCTTCGGCGTCGTGGAGTTCGACGGGGAGGGCCGTGCCGTCTCCATCGAGGAGAAGCCCGCCGAGCCCAAGAGCTCCTACGCCGTCACCGGCCTGTACTTCTACCCGGGCGACGTGGCCGCCAAGGCCCATAAGGTGAGGCCCTCCGCGCGCGGCGAGCTCGAGATCACCACGCTCAACCAGATGTACCTGGAGGAGGGGACGCTGTCCGTGGTGACCCTCGGCCGCGGCTACGCGTGGCTGGACACCGGAACCATGGAGTCTCTCCACGAGGCCGCGGAGTTCGTCCGCGCCGTGGAGCACTCCCAGGACCTGCCCGTGTCCGTCCCCGAGGAGATCGCCTGGGAGAACGGCTGGATCACCACCGAGGGGCTCAAGGAGGCCGCCGAGGCCTACGGCAAGTCGGTCTACGGCCAGCACCTGAAGAAGGTCGCCGCCGGCGAGATCGTCAACAGCCCGCGCGAGTACTAGCGCCAGCTTGTTTTCTTTTAGGGGTCACCGTTTATCTGGTGGCCCCTTTCGTTATGATTACGTTGACCATAAAGACAATATGATTGGGAGTGGATGTGTTAAGCGTCTACTTTGGCGATATGCCAGAAGCGATTTACAACACAGCGACATATTTCAAAAACTCTTACCGGTCTACTTGGATTACGGATCCCTATGCAGTCTCGATAATTAAAGATGTCGATCGATCGGTTGTTGTCTCCGAAAACGTCATCGAAAGCCCTGTGCTTGGATCCATCTCCCCACTCCAGCTTTCTGGTGGCGTGAAAACGCTGCTGCTTATGAGATTTGATCGTAAGCATATTTTTAACGCTTCTACTTGTGGTGACAACTGTGCCAAGTGGATTCTCGACATGGCGAAAGACCGCAAGCTCGTTGTGAATCTCTATCATGTGATGGACTTTGGTCGCGAGGATTTTAAAATCAAAGTCGTGAACAGCGGCCGAATCGTTCATAACATGGCCGAATTGATTCACGAGTCGATTCCGTATCTGTAGGTGCTGCTTATGAACGGTTCGCATCTCGTTAAGATTTCCCGCCGTAGGGGAACCAAGTACACATTTACCATCAAGCGGAACATCACTATTGTGCGTGGCGATAGCGGCACGGGTAAGACGACGCTGTTTGACATGGTCGCAGACTACATGCGAACGGGCGAGCAGTCGGGCGTTTCCTTGCAATGCGATTGTCCCTGTGTCGCCCTGACCGATTATGATTGGCGAAACCAGCTTTCGTCCGTTCATGACTCGATTGTATTTGTCGATGAGGGCTTAAAAGAGATCCATTCTGATGAGTTTGCCCATCATGTGCTGTATTCCTCGAATTATTTCGTGCTGATCTCAAGGGCTGATTTCCCCAATCTTCCGTATAGCGTGGATGAGATTTACAAGATTAAGACGAGCGGAAAATACCATTCTTTCGTCCCTGTTTATCAAGATCGCGGGAATCATCGTTATGCTATTTCCCGGTCGGCGCCAAAACAGGATTTTTCTATCCTTCTATGCGAGGATAGTAAGTCTGGTTTCCAGTTCTTTGAACGGCATTTCGCTGACAGTGAGCTTACCTGTACTTCGGCCATGACGAACAGCGCGATTTTGGGCTGGTTGGATCAGCATTTCGACGATCGCGTGTTTGTTGTCGCGGACGGAGCGGCATTTGGGTGCTATGCGGACCGCGTCCTTAAGCTGCAAGACATTCACCGCGATACTGTTACGGTTTGTCTTCCCGAGTCATTCGAGTGGCTTCTGCTGAGCTCCGGCGTAATTTCAGGGTTAGATGTTAAGGCGGTTTTGGAAACCCCAGAAGCCTTTATAAACAGTGAGAAGTTTAAAAGCTGGGAGGACTTCTTCTATAAGTACTTACGCGATAAAACTGGGAATTCGGTCTTCCGTTACGACAAAGACTGCATTCCGGAGGCGTTTTGTAGGGGAAGTAATTCTGCGAAGGTTATGGCTCTTATCGCATGCCGAAATGTCCGATAGTTTTGTTGAATAGTGTCGCGGCGTCACTTCCTGCGGCATACTAAAGAAGCTGTACATGCTTCAGATTGGAATTTCATGTCTGAGATTTTTGAACCTAAGAACATCATCGTCACGGGCGGCTGCGGCTTCATCGGCAGCAACTTCGTGCACTACGTGGTGAAGGACCACCCGGGCGTCCACGTGACCGTCCTGGACAAGCTGACCTACGCCGGCAACCCCGAGAACATCGCCGGGCTGCCCGCCGACCGCGTGGAGCTCGTCGTGGGCGACATCTGCGACGCGGGGCTGCTGGACCGCATCGTCCCGGGCCACGACGCCATCGTGCACTACGCCGCGGAGTCCCACAACGACAACTCCATCGCCGACCCGGAGCCGTTCCTGCGCACCAACGTCGAGGGAACCTTCCGCCTGCTGGAGGCCGTGAGGAAATACGGCATCCGCTACCACCACGTCTCCACCGACGAGGTCTACGGCGACCTGGCGCTCGACGACCCCGCCAAGTTCACTGAGGAGACGCCGTATCACCCGAGCAGCCCTTACTCGAGCACCAAGGCGTCCTCCGACATGCTCGTGCGCGCCTGGACCCGCACCTACGGGCTTCGCACCACGATCTCCAACTGCTCCAACAACTACGGCCCCTACCAGCACGTGGAGAAGTTCATCCCCAGGCAGATCACCAACATCGTCGACGGCGTCCGCCCCAAGCTCTACGGCCGCGGCGAGAACGTCCGCGACTGGATCCACACCGAGGACCACTCCTCGGCCGTCTGGGACATCCTCACCAAGGGCCGCACGGGGGAGACCTACCTCATCGGGGCCAATGGGGAGAAGAACAACATCACGGTCCTGCGCATGATCCTGGAGGCGATGGGCCGCGACCCCGAGGACTTCGATTGGGTCGCCGACCGCCCCGGCCACGACCGCCGCTACGCCATCGACAGCACCAAGCTCCAGCGCGAGCTCGGCTGGAGGCCGGCCCATACCGACTTCGCCGAGGGGCTCAAGCAGACGATCGACTGGTACGTGGAGAACGAGTCCTGGTGGCGCCCGGCCAAGGAGGCCACCGAGGCCCGCTACCGCGCACAGGGCCAGTAAGACTGCATTCCGGCGAACCGCACCGCGGGGCGCCCGCAACCTGAACCTCTTCGATAGGAGCTTTTCCCACATGGCAGACATCGCATTCGAGAAGGACCTCTCCGTCGCCGAGACCGGCATCGAGGGCCTGAAGGTCGTCGACCTTGCCGTCCACGGCGACTCGCGCGGCTGGTTCAAGGAGAACTGGCAGCGCGCCAAGATGACCGCGCTGGGCATCCCCGACCTTCGCGTCGTCCAGAACAACATCTCCTACAACGACAGCCGCGGCGTCACGCGCGGCATCCACGCCGAGCCCTGGGACAAGTTCATCTCCGTGGCCCGCGGCTCGGTCTTCGGCGCATGGGTGGACCTGCGCGAGGGCAGCGCCACCTACGGCAAGGTCTACACGACCGTGCTCGACCCCTCGAAGGCCATCTACGTGCCGCGCGGCGTGGGCAACTCCTTCCAGGCGCTGGAGGACGGCACCGCCTACACCTACCTGGTGGACGCCCACTGGTCCCTCGAGCTGAAGAAGACCTACACCTTCGTGAACCTCGCCGACCCCGAGCTCGCCATCGAGTGGCCGATCCCTCTCGACGAGGCCACCGTATCCGATGCCGACCTCAACCACCCGATGCTCAGGGACGTCGTCCCCATGGCGCCGAAGCGCACCCTCGTCACCGGCTGCGACGGCCAGCTGGGCCATGCGGTCCGCGCGCTGGCCGAGGAGCGCGGCGTCGCCAAGGACTTCGACTTCTGCGACATCGACACCTTCGACATGTCAGACCCGGACGCCTACGCGCAGTACGACTGGTCGCTCTACGGCACCGTGATCAACTGCGGCGCCTACACCGCCGTGGACAGGGCGGAGACCCCCGAGGGCCGCGTCGTCGCCTGGAAGGCCAACGCGACCGGCCCGGCGCTTCTGGCCCGCACCTGCGCCGGGCACGGCATCACCCTGGTCCACGTCTCCTCCGACTACGTGTTCGACGGCACCGCCGAGGTGCACACCGAGGAGGAGCCCCTCAGCCCGCTTTCCGTCTACGGCCAGACCAAGGCCGCCGGCGACATCGCCGTGGCCGGCTGCCCGCGCCACTACATCATGCGCAGCTCCTGGGTCATCGGCGAGGGACACAATTTCGTCAAGACGATGAAGGGGCTGTCCGACCGCGTCGCCGACCCGGAGGACGGGCTCGCGCAGGTCACCGTGGTCGACGACCAGCTGGGACGCCTGACCTTCACGCGCGACATGGCGCAGGCCATCTTCCACGTGCTGGACGCGAAGGCCCCCTACGGCACCTACGACTGCACGGGCTCCGGCGCCGTCAAGAGCTGGGCCGACATCGCCCGCGCCGTCTTCGAGGCCGCCAACGGCAACGGTGAGAAGGTCGTGCCGGTGTCGACCGCCGACTACTACGCGAACGCCGCGGGCCCCATCGCCCCGCGCCCGGTCCACTCCGCGCTCGACTTGTCCAGGCTCGAGTCGGTCGGGTTCCGCATGCCCGACTGGGAGGAAGAGCTAGGGGAGTACCTCAAGACGCTCTAGTCGCCGCTATTGAATTGACGAGAGTAAAAAAGCCGCCGTTCTTTAACGGCGGCTTTTCTTGTTAGAGGCTTTAGCCTGTGCGGGGCGCGCAGCGCGCCGCATCAGAAACCACCCGC
>URAQ01000149.1 GCA_900545875.1 uncultured Collinsella sp. | reverse complement strand
CGGTGGTCAGCGACAGCAGCCGCTCGGTGAAGTCTTCGGGTATGACGAACGCAGCGTAGCTCGCGCCCGCATCGAGCTCGTCCATGGCGGTGGCGCGGTCGACGAACGCCCAGTCGAGCTGCTCGTTTTCGCGCAGCTCCTCCACGATCATATCGCCCACGTGCAGCTCGCCGGTCAGCTCGCTGGAAGCGCCGGCGTCCTCGTTCACCACGCACACGCGCAAGTTGCCCGTGTTGTCGTAGGGGTTCCAGAAGCCGACCACGTTGTACCAGGTATACACTGAAGGCAGCACGAGCAGCGCGATTACCACCACCAGCGCGCAGGGCGCCTTAAGCAGGCGCAGCACATCGCGCTTGAGCGCGGCGCCGGCGGCGTCAATGGCGCTCTGGCTTCGAATCACGCGCACGCGGCAGCCTTCGGGCATGCTACGGGGCACGCGGCACTCAATGATGTCACCGGCGGCGGCATCATCGGCGGCAATGGTGGTCAGGAACTGGTCAAACTCGTTATCGTGGCGAAGCTCCAGCAGGTCGCCTTTGCCCACGGGCTCAAACAGCTCAATGCGGGCGATGGCGGCGCGGCGACGGCGGTCGTCGGACTTGAGGCCGCGCACATCGCGGTTGGCCGGGCGGCTGCCCAGCACCGTGCCCACGATCTGGCCGCGGTTGTTGGAACGCTCATAGCTCATCATCTCGTCGCCCGAGGTGCCGTCCTGATAGGCGTGCGTAAAGTCGCGGTTGAAGCAGCGCTTGAGCTGGCGCTGGCGGGCGGCTTCCTCGTCCTTGGCAACGGCGGCTCCGGATAGCATGTCGTCAATTTCGTGACGATACACATCAACGATGGAGTACACGTAATCGGGTGCCTTCATGCGGCCCTCGAGCTTGAGCGATGCGGCGCCGGCGTCATACAGACGGCGAACAAGCTGTGAGGTGTTGGTGTCACGCGGGCACAGCGCGCGCTCGCGACCGGCAGGGGAGAGCGCGCGACCGTTCTCGTCGATCAACTCGTAGGGCAGGCGGCAGGGCTGGGCGCACATGCCGCGGTTGGCCGATCGTCCCGCCATGGCAAAGCTCGACAGCAGGCACAGGCCCGAGTAGCAAAAGCAGATGGCGCCATGGCTGAAGACCTCAAGGTCCACATCGGGCGCGGCGTCGTGAATGGCGGCGATTTCGTCGATGGAGAGCTCGCGCGAGAGAGTCACGCGGTCGGCGCCCTGCTCACGGCACCAAAGGGTTCCGCGGTCGTCGTGGATGTTCGCCTGGGTCGAGATATGTGTCTCGATGCCGGGCATGGTGCGCTTGGCCTCAAAGAACAGACCCCAGTCCTGGATAATGAAGGCATCGGCGCCCAGCGTGGAGCAGCGATGAATGAGCTGCAGTGCATCGCCCATCTCGGACTGCTTGATGACGATGTTGACCGTGACGTAGACGCGCGACCCGGCTAGATGCGCGGCGCGGCAGGCTTGCTCAAAGGCCTCGTCGGTAAAGTTGGTTGCCTTGCGGCGGGCGTTGAAGCTGCCCATGCCGCAGTAGATGGCGTCTGCCCCGGCGGCGAGCGCGGCGGCAAAGGGCTCCGGGCCTCCGGCGGGGGCCAAAAGCTCGGGCCTGCGGTTAGTGGTTCGGCTGGCGGTTGCGGTCATATCCTGCCTTTCAAAATGCTCAGATATTCAAAAGTATAGTGGCGTCGCTGCGGTGGGCGACGCCCGCAGCCTAAGCAGGACAAAGTCTTCAGCAGCTTGGGCTGGCTGACCCCGTGAAGAACCGTTCAGCGGTTCGGGGAAACCGTTGGGCGATAAAATATTCTCGCAAATTGATAATATTCTTGCATCGCACGGAAACCTTGATTACTATCCCAATCAAGCGCGGTGTTCAGACCGAACTGTGCCTCCCGGTGCGAACGCCGCGCTCACGCTTTCTAGTTAACCGTAAGGAGATAAACATGAGCAAGACCGTCGTGTCTTCCGATAACGCACCTGCAGCCATCGGCCCGTATTCCCCCGGCATCCAGGCCGGCAACATGGTGTTCCTGTCCGGCCAGCTGGGCATCGACCCCGCAACCGGCAAGATGCCCGAGGGCGTCGAGGCCCAGGCTAAGCAGTCCCTTGCTAACGTCGAGGCTCTGCTGACCGCTGCCGGCGCCACCTTTGCCGATGTCGTCAAGACCACGGTCTACCTGGCCGACATCGCCGACTTCGCTGCCGTGAACGAGATCTACGCTTCCAAGTTCGAGGCTCCGTTCCCCGCGCGCAGCGCTTTCCAGGTTGCCGCTCTTCCGGCCGGCGGTCTGGTCGAGATCGAGGTCGTCGCCGCTCTCTAAGACGTTGGCGAAAACAAAACATGACATGCAAAAAGACCCTGCAGTGCGTGTGAACTGCAGGGTCTTTTGTCAAGCGATGCGACAAAAATGATCCGTTTCCCTCCGTCCCCAAGGGTTAACGTTTAGCCTTCCTTGCGGACTTTTTGCAGGTAGCGGTAGACGCTGGGCTCCGAGATGCCCAGCGCGGTGGCGGCGCAGGCCACGGCACCCTTGAGCATGAACACCCCGTTGCCGTTGAGGTGGCGAATGACGTCCACGCGGTCGCTTTGACCAAGCGATGCTACATCCAGCCCGCGCGCGCTCAGCAACTCGGCAATGCTGCGGTCGATGAGCTCCTGTGTAGACTCCGAAAGGCTTTCGACCTCGATAGAGGCGGGTTCCGTGCGCGTCGGCGCCGCGTCGAAGCACGCCATGAGCTGCTGTGCCATGGCGTTGATGGAGCGCACGGTCGAGAGGTCGGTGTTGACGCAGAGCATGCCGACGATCTCGTCATTCTCGCGGATAAAGTACGTCGCTGACTCCAATGTCTTGCCACCGGCACCGCGGCCCTCGTAGCCCGTAATAAACGGCAGGTCGCGATACTTGGCGTCGTGCATGATCTTGAGCGCCAGGTCGGTGGCGGGACCGCCGACCTGGCGACCGCTCACGATGCCGTTGCGAATATCGACGATGGCGTGGTCGGGATCCGAGAAATCGTGCAGCACGATTTCGCTGTTTTTGCCGAGTATCTGCTCCAGGAAATCGACCATCGGCAAAAAGCGACGTACGGTCTCGTTCACGGGCAACTCCTTGGGGTGAAATCGGAAATGTTCATAACAATTTTTTCTCATGGTAACACGCCATTCCTCATCTCGTATATTCGCAGGTACATTGCGTAATGCAGACGAACGGTAGGAATTTAGCGGTAAACGGTTGACCAAAAGAAAAGTTAGATGTTATTTTGACCAGACACTTTCCTGACCTGCGGAAATGCGTTATTTCAGCTGAAGAATGGTCTGATAACAAAAAATTATTATTGAGAATGAGAATCATCTTTAATACGATATGCAATGAAGGCACAACCTCAACCCCGCACTGCGTCACAATAGAGCGTTAGATGCGAAAACAACTACTTCGAGGATTGGTGGTCAAATGACCCAGGAGACGGTTACGAACGGCACTGAAGCCCTGTTCACTCGCGAAGGCATGCCTCCCGTTAAGGAAATGATCCCGTGTGCCCTTCAGCACGTACTGGCATCGTTTGCCGGCATCATTACCCCGGCGGTCATCATGGCCGGCGTCTACGGCTTTAATAGCCAGCAGAGCACCGACATCATCCAGGTCGCCCTCATTCTTTCGGCGATCGATACGGCCCTTCAGGCCTTCGCTCCCTTCCGTCGCATCGGCGGCGGCCTGCCCATCGTCATGGGCGTTTCGTTCGCGTTCCTGCCGGCCCTGCAGGCCATGGGTGCCTCGGGTTTTAGCTTTGGTGCGCTGCTGGGCGGCGAGATCGTCGGCGGCGCCGTCGCGGTCCTCTTTGGTCTGGCCTACAGCAAGATCAAGTGGCTGTTCCCGCCCGTCGTGACCGGTACGGTCATCTTCTCCATCGGCGTTTCGCTGTATCCCACGGCCGTCAAGTATATGGCCGGCGGTATGGGTACGCCGCTGTGGGGCACCCCGCAGGCCTGGTGCGTCGCTCTTATCACCTTCGCCGTGGTCTTTGCGCTCGCCAACTTTGGCAAGGGCACGCTCAAGCTGGGATCCGTGTTCTTTGGCATGATCGTTGGTATGATCGTCTCCATCCCCTTTGGCATGATCGACTTCTCCAGCGTCGCCACCGCTCAGGTCTTCGCCCTTCCCAAGCTCATGCCCTACGCGCTCGAGTTTGATCCCGAGGTCTGCATTACCCTCGCTGTCGTGTTCCCCATGGTTGCCATCCAAGTTATCGGTGACGTTTCCGCCGCCTGCCTGGGCTCCATCGACCGTATGCCCACCGAGCGCGAGCTCTCCGGCGCTATTGTGTCCCAGGGCCTCACCTCTATGGTCGGCGGCCTGCTGGGCGGTCTTCCCACCAGCGCCCTTGGCCAGAACGTGGGCATCATCTGCTCCAACAAGGTCGTCAACAAGTGGGTCTTTGTGATCATCGCGGCCGTCTTTGCCATCGCCGGTCTGTTCCCGCAGCTCTCTGCCGTCCTTTCCGCTATCCCGCAGCCCGTCATCGGCGGCGCGACCGTCGGCGTCTTTGGCACCATCACCATGAACGGTGTGCGCATGTTCACCCGCGAGGGCCTCACGCAGCGCACCACCACCATCGTCGGCACCTCGGTCGTCTTTGGCCTGGGTATTTGGATGGCCAGCGGCTGCCTCGCCGGCGAGGGCATGCCCACCTGGGTGTCCACCGTCATCGGCTCCAACGCCGTGACCCCCACCGCCATCATGGCCATTGTCCTTAACCTGATCCTTCCGCAGACGCCGGTCGTGGCTCAGCACATCGATGCCGCCAAGGATGCCGCTGTGGATCTGGTCCTGCCCGAGAGCAA
>URAQ01000148.1 GCA_900545875.1 uncultured Collinsella sp. | reverse complement strand
GAGTAGAAAGCACAGGATTATGGAACCGTTCGATTACGCCGCTTACATCGCCGATATCCCGGATTACCCTGAGCCCGGCGTCGTATTCAAAGACATCACGCCGCTCTTTGGCAATCCCGAGGCGCTCAAAGCCATGACCGATGCCCTCGCCGAGCACTTTGCCGGCATGGGAATCACCAAGGTCGTGGGTCCCGAGGCTCGCGGCTTTATGGTTGGCGTACCGGTAGCTGTAGCCCTTGGCACCGGCTTTGTTCCCGCACGTAAACCGGGCAAGCTACCGCGCAAGACTGTGAGCCAGAGCTATGAGCTCGAGTACGGAACGGATTCCATTGAGATCCATGCCGACGCTATCAGCTCTAAAGATACCGTGTTGATTCTGGACGACTTGGTCGCGACGGGCGGAACCGTCGAGGCAACAGGTAAACTGGTGCGAGATATGGGCGCAAAGCTTGTCGGTTACGGTTGTATCCTTGAGCTTGCGTTTCTCAACCCGCGCGAGAAGCTCACGCCGTCTGATGACGATGTGGAGCTCTTTAGCCTGGTGACGGTGGACTAGCCGTTACCCTTAGTTACTGGAAAGGAAGCTACATGCGCACAGCAAACACGCACAAAAACATGGCACGCTGCGCTGCTACGGCAACCCTCGCTTGTGTTTTGGGCTTGGGCCTCGCGGCTCCTGCCTACGCCGATACCGCATCCGACCTTGCCGCTGCTCGTACGAAGCTCGAGCAGATCGGTACCCAAACCCAGCAGATTTACGATGAGCTCGCAACGCAGACGCAGGCGCTCGATCAGACTGCCGGCGAGATCACGCAAAAGCAGCAGGAGATCGCCGATGGTCAGGCCAAGCTCTCGACCTATGTCGCCGGCGAGTACAAAACCGGCGGTCTGAGCCTGCTTCAGGTTCTGACGGGTGTCGATGACCTGAGCGATATGCTCAACCGTCTGTTCTACTACGGCAAAGTTTCCGATAAGCAAGCTCAGACCATTCAAGAGGTCAAGGAGCTTAAGCAGCAGCTCACCGATAAGCAGGCCGAGCAGGAGAAGAACGTCGCCGCCACGCAAAAGAAGGTCGACGAGCTTAACGCCCAGCAGGCTGAAGCCCAGAGCGTCGTAAACTCCCTGGATTCGCAGCTGCAGGCCGAGCTTGCCGCCGAGGCCGAGGCCAACGCCGCGCTGCAGGCCGGCATCAACGCCAGCACCGCCGAGAAGGCCACGGTGAGCAACGAGACTGCCGGTACGACCGAGAACACCAACAACGGTGGCCAGACCAGCAATAACAACAACCAGGGCGGCAACACTCCGGCTCCTACGCCGGCACCTGCTCCGACGCCGCAGCCCCCCGCACCTGCTCCGGCTCCGACGCCTTCTGCTCCGAGCCAGTCCGTCGACGGCGGTTCTGTTGTCTCGCGTGCATACAGTAAGCTTGGTTGCGCTTATTCCTGGGGCGGAATTGGCCCGAACAGCTTCGACTGCTCTGGTTTTGTTAGCTATTGCCTCACTGGTCGCTATTGCCGCCTGGGCACCACGGGTACCTTTATGGGCTGGACGCGTGTGTCCGATCCGCAGCCCGGTGACGTTGTGGTCAACTCGTACCACACCGGCATTTACATCGGTGGTGGTCAGATGATTCATGCTTCCGACTACAACACGGGTGTCATCATCAGCTCCGTTGCCGCCGGCATGAACAATAACTACATCTTCGTGCGCTATTAAGTCATCTTACACAGCGTGTGAATGTGGACCTCGTGGCTTTAAGTCGCGAGGTCCATTCTTTTTTCTCTAATCTTGTACGGCTATCTAGTATTCAAAACTAGATAGCTGTACATTCAATTTGCAAGATGGCTATAATTGAATGGGAACAATTAGAAAGGACCCTCTATGAGCTGGGCACTTATCTCCGATTCAAGCTGTAACCTCCGCGATTGGCAACCGACCGCGCCCCATACCACCTTTGCATTTGCGCCCCTCAAAATTCGAGTGGGGGAGCGTGAATTCGTCGATGACCTTTCGCTCGATGTGCATGAGCTCAACTGCGCTGTTCAGGCGGAGACGAACGCTTCTTCGAGCGCTTGTCCCAGCGTAGGGGAGTGGGCCGAGCTCTTCAAATTGGCAGACAAGACCATCTGCATGCCGATCTCTGAGGGCGTGTCGGGCAGCTACAACGCGGCAGCCACGGCTCGCGATATGGTTCTTGCCGAGGAGCCCGACCGACAGATTCATCTAGTCAATTCACGCGCAGCTGGCGGCAAAATGGACCTCATTTTCTTGCTGTTCGACCGCTATCTTGCAAGCAATCCGAATGTCTCATTCGAGGATGCTTGCGCATGCTTCGATAGCCTTGAACAGAACAGCAAAATCCTCTTCAGTTTGTGCAATTACGAAAACCTCGCCAAAGCCGGACGTATCCCTAAGGCAGCCGGCGTCATTGCCAACAAGCTCAATATCCGCATTTTGGGCACGGCGAGTGAGGCCGGTAAAATCGAACTCGTCGGGCACACGCATGGCGAAAAGAAGATGCTCAACAAGATCATCGACACTATGGAAGCCGAGGGCTTTAAGGGCGGTGAGGTCATCATCGATCACGTTGAGAACGAAGCTGGAGCCCAGGCGCTTACTGATCGCATAGTCGAACATTGGCCCGGCTCCAAGACCATCATCATGCCCTGCAACGGCCTGGATTCCTATTACGCCGAAATGCACGGCCTCATCATCGGCTACGGCATGGGCGTAGCTTCAGGCAAATAAAGTCCAACCAAGCAAAATACGGGCGGGACAAAGCGACAGATGGCTCTTTGTCCCGCCCGTTTTATACGTCGGCTAGCTATTAAACCCGTTGAACTTGAGATAGCTCATCAAGTAAGCCTTCGAAACGAAGGAGGAAACCGCACTGCGCACAAGCAGCGACTCACGCGTTACCTGATGCGCCGTATCGGGAACCGGCGTCTGCTCGACGGAAAACGCCGAACGAATCGATGCCTCGAGCTGATCGACCACATAATCAAAGGCCGTCGGGGCATCGTAGCTCAAACGCTGAATGTTAAAGAGTGCCTGCACCGCAGCAATAGGTAGCACCTGCTTAAAGATGCAGATAGCGATCAGGCGGGCAATCTGCTCGCGGCCATATTGCTTTTTGACCGGAGCAGGCACCAGGCCAACCTTTACGTAGTTATTGATCATCGATGGCGTAATGATAGGCTGCTCAACGCAAAGGGACAGCGGCTCCATCCACAGCGCAACATACTCAATGACCTGGTCGCGGTAGAGCGTCACATTGGGCAACTGGTCATAGCGCGGCAGACTCAACGTATTGAGTTTGCGCACGATATCGGACTGAATAAATGCATCAGGCAGCACAGTGGGCTGAATATCCTCAGGTTTAATGCTGACCGACGAATCAGACATCGGAATAACGTGTTTAACGTGGTTCATAAAGGTCCTCCGTTCATTTTCTATATTGTATTCTACGTTATCTAGTTTTGCATACCACATAGCCGGCAAGAAAATGGCGGGACAGCGCACTGATGCATCGTCCCGCCATTTAGTTAATCAATAACAACCTTACATAAGATATATTATCGTACTTATCCACGAAGAAATGCGTATGCGCTGGTTGCCGCTATGGCTCCATCAGAAACGGCGGTCACAACCTGGCGTAAACGCTTGGAACGGATATCGCCAGCGGCAAATAGACCTGGCGTGCGGGTCGCCATAGATTCATCAGTTAGAATGCCGCCATCAGGCGCCAAATCGACGAGATGCTCAACAAGCTCGGTATGGGGTTGCGTGCCGGCAAAGACAAAAATGCCAAACGAGCCAGGCTCAAATGACTCGGAATGAATTTCCCCGGATGCATTGTCCTTAAAGGCGATCGTCGTTGGCATCGCTTCACCAGAAAGTTCAACAATACTAGTTTGGTACCTAACTGTAATATTGTCCTTTTCGAGTACTTTCTGAACAACACCATCAGGTGCACGGAACTGATCGCGACGCAGGACGATGGTCACGCTGCTGGCGATTTCTGACAAGAACAGGGCTTCCTCACAGGCAGCATTGCCACCACCGATTACAAAGACCTGTTTGCCGCGGAAGAACATGCCGTCACATGTTGCGCAATATGAAACGCCACGACCGCGATACGTATCCTCGCCAGCAAAACCTGCCGGACGCGGCGTGGCGCCCATGCAAGCGATAACGCTCGAGGCCAGCGTATCGCCCATGTCGTGATGCACCGTAAACAGCGCTGCATCGGCATCGTAATCGATACCCGTAACCATGCTCCATGCGACCTGCGCTCCCAGGCCCTCTGCATGCTGCTGAAAACGCTCGCCGAGTTCGGCGCCACTCAGGAGCGGAATGCCCGGATAGTTTTCAACCTCGTTGGTCGTGGCAATCTGTCCGCCCGACATACCCTGTTCAATCACGGTTGTCGAAAGATTGGCACGTGCCGTATAAATAGCCGCAGCATAGCCCGCAGGGCCTCCGCCGATAATCGCAACATCGATGAGCTGATTGGTAGCCATGATGAGTCCTCTCGTCGAAAAGTTGTAGCTCTCTGCGCTCGTACCCAAATTTACGTGAACATGACACTCATGCACTACAATGATAAGTCCGTGCTACAACGTCGAAGGGGAGTTATCGATGGATCAGACGCAGACGAGCGAGGACGCTCCCCTGCCCATGCCAGTCACTCCCCAACCGGAGCAACCGGCCGTTTTACCGGCACAAAAGCCTCTGTTAACCATCGTGCACGCCTCGGTTGGTTCGGGACACAAGGCGGCGGCCAACGCAATCGCACAAGCATTCGACCTCATACGCGGCACTAAGGGTATTCCTGAGGATATCG
>URAQ01000147.1 GCA_900545875.1 uncultured Collinsella sp. | reverse complement strand
CCGACGGCATGCGTGCAGGCGCGCTCGAGCACCGGGCCGCACAGCGACGCGTAGGCGCCGGTATCAAAGTTAATCTCGCAATCCAGGCCGGTAAAGTTGCCCTCGGCGTCGCAACCCAGCGTAAAGGTGCCGTCCATGGCATGACGCTTGGGATGGAAGGCAAGCGACTCGGCACGCGTGAGCTTGCACTTCACGGGACGCTGGAACTTGTACGCGGCGAGCGCAGCCAGGTGCTGGATTGACACGTCTTCCTTGCCGCCAAAGCCGCCACCCACGAGCATGGTCTCGACGACCACGCGCTCGGGTTCGTTATCCCAGCCAAACATGTGGGCGCACTCTTTGCGCGTATCGTAGGCACCCTGATCGGTCGACTGCACCTTGACGCCATTCTTGTACGGGAAGGCAACGGCGCACTCGGGCTCCAAGAAGGCATGCTCGGTAAAGGGCGTAGTAAAGCGCTGCGTCACGGTGAATGCGCTCTCCGCCAGCGCCTTGGCGGCGTCGCCGCGCGTCACATGGCGGCTCTGGCACACGTTGTCCTTGAGCTCCACCGTGTTGCCGAAGGCAAAGAAGCTGTCGTGCAGGCGCGGGGCGTCGGCAGACCTGGCCTCGGCGATGTTGCGCACGGGCTCCAGCGGCTCGTAATCAATCTTTACGAGCTTCTTGGCCTTCTCGAGCGTCGCCTCGTCCTCGGCAACCACCAGCACGATGGCATCGCCCACGCAGCGGGTGATGTCGCCCTGGGCGATCATGACGTCCCAGTCCTGGATAAGGTGGCCGACCTGGTTGACCGGCACGTCCTCGGCGCGCAGGATACCCACCACACCGGGCAGGGCCTCGGCCTTGGAGGTATCGATGGAGAGCACGCGGGCGCGCGGATACTTGGAGCGCACGGCGCTGGCGTAGGTCAGGCCCGGCTGGTCGATCTCGTCGATGTCGTCGGGGTACTTGCCCTCGCCGAGCACCTTCTTGCGCACGTCGATACGGAAGGCACGCTTGCCCACGCCGTAGTCGTCGCCGCGCTCCAAGTCCTCGTCGATCTGCTTTTCGCCACGGAGCACCGCAGCGGCCAGCGAGATGCCCTCGATAATCTTCTTGTAGCCGGTGCAACGGCAGACATTGCCGCGGATGGCGTACTTGATCTGCTCCTCGGTGGGCTCGGGATCCTCGGCGATGAGCGCCGCACCCGCCATGACCATGCCGGGGATGCAAAAACCGCACTGCACGGCGCCCACGGCGCCAAAGGCGTACACAAAGGCCTCGCGCACGTCCTCGGGCAGGCCCTCGACGGTCACGATGTTGCGACCGGCGGCAAGAGCGGTGGTCAGCACGCACGCCTTGACGGCCGCACCGTCCACATGGATGGTGCAGGTACCGCAGGCGCCCTCGGAGCAGCCGTCCTTGGCGGAATGGATATGCAGGTCGTCGCGCAGGTAGCGCAGCAGCGGTTTGTTCTGAGTCGTCGTGCGCTCGACGCCGTTAACGGTAAAAGTGAATTCCTGTGCCATGGTGATTCCCTTCTACACGCCGGCGGCGATGCCGGTGCGATCGTGGATGGCGCCATGCGGACAGACGACGGCGCACATGCCGCACGACAGGCAATCCGCGCCGTCGATATGGGCGCAGTTGTCCTCGATGCGGATAGCGCCGGCGGGGCACTTTTTGGCGCACATGCCGCAACCGATGCAGCTCGTGTCGCAGATCTTGCGCGCAATGGCACCTTTGTCGGTGTTGTTGCAGCGCACCAGAATGTTCTGGTAGCCGGGAACGAAGGCAATCACGCGCTGCGGGCACGCCATGCCGCACAGGCCGCAGCCCGTGCACTTGGAACGGTCCACGCGGGCGATGCCATCGACCAGCGCAATGGCGCCGTGGGGGCAGGCCGTGACGCAGGCGCCACAGCCAATGCAGCCTTCGCTGCAGCGGGCGTCGCCGCCTGCGGAGGCACAACCACTTCCGCAGGCAACGTAGGCCACGTTATGTTGAATGGATTTGGCCATAAGAGACTCGCCTATTTCTTAAGAAGGTACGAATAGTTGTCGCGCACGGCCCTGATGGTCAGGCGGACGGCCTCGGGAAGGCCGGTGTTGACGGCATCGACCGAGACGGTGCGGACCGTGCCGGCGACGCGAACCTTAAAGTGGTCCTCGTCCACGGCCAGGAAGCCCTCGTTCTCGGAGTTCTCCATGTCCTCCTCGCTCCAGAACAGGGTGAGCTTGTCCTTGTAGGGACGACCCTCCTGGTAAGGGCAGAACACGGCGCAGTTGCCGCACTCGTTGCACATGCCGTCGACATGGACGACCTGATGCTTGGCCAGGCCCGGCACCTTAATTGCCACGTTGGCGCGGTTGGGGCACACGTCGCAGCAGACCTCGCACACCGAGCCGCAGCCCAGGCAGCGGGTCTTGGTGCAGTTGCGCTTGTCGCGGCACAGCGACCCCTTGCGCTCGTAGCAGGTGTCCTCGCGGCCGGCCTGCTCGTTGCAGTCGGCGTACTTGTTAAAGTCCACGCCGGCGATGGCGCGGGCGACCTCGGCGGCGTCGGCGATAGCCTCGACCACGGTGGCCGGACCGCGACGGCAGTCACCGGCAGCCCAAACGCCCTCGACGCCGGTGGAGGTGGCGGCAAGGCGGCCGCGACGGTCGTGCTCGACGCCCGCGGCGTCGTACAGGCTGGCATCGATGCCCTCGCCCACGGCGCAGATCACCGTGGTGGCGGAAAGCTCGACGGTCTCGCCCGTGGCGACGGGGCTGCGGCGGCCGCTTGCATCCGGCTCGCCAAGCCCCATAACGTCGCAGGTCAGCACGGCGCCGTTGAGTGCCTTGGGCGCCAGCAGCTCGCAGAACTCAACGCCGTCGGCAAGAGCAAGATCAAGCTCTTCCTCGTCGGCGGGCATCTGCTTCTTGGTGCGACGATACACCAGACGCACGTTCTTCACACCAGCCAGGCGCTTGGCCACGCGAGCCGCATCCATAGCGGTGTTACCGGCGCCAATGACTACGACATCCTCGCCCAGCTCGAGCTTCTCGCCCTTCTTGGCGGCCTCGAGGAACTCCAGCACGTCGAGCTCGGCACCCTCGCCCAAGCCCGCAGAGCCGGGCATCCAGGCACCGGTGGCCACGACCACGTTGGTAAAGCCCTGGGCCTTGAGCTCTTCAATGGAATCCACGCGAGCATTGAGCTGTACCTTGGCGCCAAAGGCCAAGCAGAGCTCGGCATCGTGAGAGATATCGTCACTGGCGATACGGAACTCGGGGATCACGTGACGGACCACGCCGCCGAGCGAATCGCGGGCCTCGAAGATGGTGACGGGCACGCCGGCACGCGTCAGGAAGAACGCCGTCGCCAGGCCGGCCGGGCCGCCGCCGATAACGGCAACGTTGCGCTCGCCGTCGTTGGCGATGGCCTGGGCGCGCAGCTTGGGCAGCACGGCCGTCATGGCCTCGCGGGCGGCCTTGAGCTTGCTGGCGCGGATCTGGGCGCCCTCGGGCTCGTAGAACGCACGCTCGCAGGCACGGCCGCAGGGATGCGGGCAGATGGTACCGGTGATGAACGGCAGGGCGTTGCGCTCGATGATGATGTTGAGTGCGTCCTCGTAGCGGCCCTCGTCAACAGCCGCCAGATAGGCGGGAATATCCTGCTGGATGGGGCAGCTCGTGCGGCACGGCGTGGTAAAGCAGTCGGAAAGAGGGCTCTTGCCGGCGACCTTGCGGTCGGGCAGCGGGCGCAGCGGCTTCTTGTAGAGCGGGTTGGTGAGCGAGTCGGTCTGGATCGCAGTCACGGCCTCGAGAGAGACGCCCGCGAACGGCTTGCCATCCAGGTCGGTAAACTCGCCGGCCATCTGGCTAAAGCGCTCGTAGCCACCAGGCTTGAGTACGTCGGTCGCCAGGGTGACGGGCCAAATGCCGGCATCGTACAGGGCGCGGATGTTGTAGACCGTAGCACCGCCAGAGTAGCTAATGCGCAGCTTGCCATCGAACTGCTCGGTAATGCGACGGGCGGCCTCGATGGTCAGCGAGAACAGCGAACGGCCGGACATGTACATCTCGGTGGAGGGCAGCTCGTTCCTCGTCACGTCGACGGGGAACGTGTTGGTCAGCTTGACGCCAAACTCCAGGCCGCGCTCGGCACACAGGGCGATCAGGCGCTCGAACATAGGCACGGCATCGGCCCACTGCAGATCCTCGCGGAAGTGCGTGTCATCGAAGACGATGTAGTCGAAGCCCAGCTCGTTGAGGCGCTGACGTGCAAACTCATAGCCCAGCAGCGTGGGGTTGCACTTGATGTAGGTGTTGAGGCCCTTCTCGGTGATGAGGTAGGTCGCGATGCGCTCGATCTCGGCGGGCGGGCAGCCGTGCAGGGTAGACTCGGTGATGGAGTTGGAGACGCGTGCCGGGATGGACTCGACAAACGCGGCGTCGACATGCTCAAACTTGTCCAGGTTGGCGAGCGCCCATGCGCGGCACTCGTTCCAGACGTCGGAGCCGCTGGCGTCCTTCATGCCCTCGATGTAGGCGTCGACCTTGGGGCTCTTGATGCCCTCCAGGTCATAACCCACGGACATGTTGAAGACAAAGCCGTCCGGGCTGCCCAGGCCGTACTCGCGAGCGATCAGGTGGCAGGCAAACCATGCCTTCACGTACTCGGCAAAAGCCTGCGGAACCTCGAGCTCGGTCGACCACTCGCAGTTGTAGCACTCGTCCTGCGCCACAATGCAGGGCTTGTTGACACACTTGGAGAGCTCCTCGCCGTCCATAACCTGAACGGTCTTGAGCTCAAAGAAGCGGGAACCGGCCACGTAGGATGCCACGATGTTCTGGGCCAACTGCGTATTGGGACCGGCGGCCGGGCCAAAC
>URAQ01000146.1 GCA_900545875.1 uncultured Collinsella sp. | reverse complement strand
GCCGGCCAGCCCGCCGCTGACGTCTTCCGCAATCGCCTGAACGCGCTCGGCATTCCTGCCAAGCTGCACTATCCCATCGAGGGCTATCCCCACGACGTCGACCTGATCGTGTCCGACGACGGCTATGGCAAGAACGAGTTTGTCGAGACCACTCGTCCGCTCGTCGTGGTCACCGCGCCGGGTCCTGGTTCAGGTAAGCTCGCCACCTGCCTGTCTCAGCTCTATCACGAGCACAAGCACGGCACCGCCGCCGGCTACGCCAAGTTCGAGACTTTCCCGGTCTGGAACCTTCCCCTCACGCATCCGGTCAACATCGCCTATGAGGCCGCCACGGCCGACCTCGACGATGCGAATATCATCGACTCCTTCCACTTGGAGGCCTATAACAAGACTACGGTCAACTACAACCGCGACGTCGAGGCCTTCCCGGTGGTCCGTGCCCTGATGGAAAAGATCCTGGGCAAGAGCCCCTACCAGAGCCCCACGGACATGGGCGTCAATATGGTCGGCTTTGCCATCACCGATGACGATGCCTGCCGCGACGCTTCCAAGATGGAGATCGTCCGCCGCTACTTTACCGCGGTTGAAAATGTGCGCCGTACCGGCGTGGGTGATGAGCAAGTCGACCGTCTCAAGATCATTATGAAGAAGGCTGGTATCGACAAGAATTACTCGCCGGCACGCTCGGCCGCCCTTACCAGGGAGCAGCTGACGGGTGGCCCCGTAGGCGCCATGGTCATGCCCGATGGCTCCGTGGTGACCGGCAAGACTTCCACGCGCCTGGGCGCCGCGAGCTCGCTCATCATGAATGCACTTAAGCATGTCTCGGGCGTTGACCTTGAGCTCGAGGTCATTAGTGATGAGGCGATTGAGCCTATCAGCAAGCTCAAGACGCATTTCCTGGGCAGCAAAAACCCGCGCCTGCATACCGACGAGACACTTATGGCGCTCTCGATCACCTCGGCTACGAGCGAGACGGCCGCCCGCGTCCTTTCGGGTCTGGAGCAGCTGCGCGGGTGCGATGCCTTCTTTAGCGTGATCATCTCGCCGACGGACGAGACGGTGTTGCGCAAGCTGGGCATCAACGTGTGCTGCGAGCCCAAGTTCGAGCGCCGTGGTTTCTTCCACCGCTAAGCCTGGATAAATTGGTCTGAAAGGGGCACATCGGGTATGCATTCGGTGTGCCCCTTTTATCAACAAAGCTACCGTTTAACCTAAAAATAGCCCGCTTACCTGCCTATAAGCGATTTGGGCGGTATACAATAACCCTAATTGTTTCATCCTTTTGCGGGGATGCCGCATGATGGATGTTGCCGGCCATCATGGGGTGTGCCGGTCGCGCACGGTGCAAGTGATGCCCGTGCTCGGTTTGAGGAGGCTGCCATGGCTGGCAAGGGTCGTGCGAGTGTCAACGATATGAAGCGTGTCGAGGTGCAGGTGCTGATGGAGATCGCACAGCTGTCCGAAGACAACGGCGGATTTTATGGCTTTTCGCGCAAGACGCTTGCCGAGCGTGTGGGGGTGTCTCCGTATCGCGCCCGCGCGGCAATTGAGCGCTTGGAATCCGAAGACATCATCGAGGTCGTCTCGCGCTACAGCGACGACGGCGGCCAGCTCGCAAATGGTATTTGTCTCACGGAGCGTGGCGAGTGGTATCTAGAGGGCATCCGTGCCGGTATGCTTGTGCAGGACTTGATCAAGGACGAAGTCGCCGATCGATAACAGCGTGCATTCATAGTGGAAGCGACGCCGCCTGGGCAACCGGACGGCGTTTTGTTTCGAGATGGAGAAATGCGATTGCGCGTAAGAAAAATTGCGTGCGGCGCGCGTCGCGAGTATTACAATGAAGACCCGTAAGATGTGTATGGACAACTTCTACGGGAAGCGCAGGTAACTCAATATGACCAAGCATGTGTTCGTGACCGGCGGCGTGGTTTCATCTCTGGGCAAGGGTATTACCGCGGCCTCGCTGGGCCGTCTGCTCAAGTCGCGCGGCTACAAGGTAACGATGCAAAAGGCCGACCCGTATCTGAACGTCGACCCCGGCACCATGAGCCCGTTCCAGCATGGTGAGGTCTTTGTGACCGAGGACGGTTACGAGTCCGATCTGGACCTGGGCCACTACGAGCGCTTTATTGACGAGAACCTGACCCGCGATTCCAACTTTACGACTGGTGCCATCTATAAGAGCCTGATCGCCCGTGAACGTCGCGGTGACTTTTTGGGCGGCACCGTGCAGGTGATTCCGCACGTCACGAACGCCATTAAGGATAAGTTCCGTCGTATTGAGGAGCAGACCGGCTCCGACGTGGTCATCACTGAGTTGGGCGGCACCATCGGTGACATCGAGTCGCAGCCGTTTGTCGAGGCCATTCGTCAGTATCGCAAGGAGGCCGGCCCCGAGAACGTCTGCTACATCCACGTGTCGCTCGTTCCCTATATCGCCGCCGCCCACGAGGTCAAGACCAAGCCGACGCAGCACTCCGTTAAGGAGCTCCGCAGCTTTGGTATCCAGCCCGATATTATCGTTCTGCGCTCCGACCACCATATCGACGATGCCATCCGCGGCAAGATTGCAAGCTTCTGCGACGTCGACACCGACTGTGTCTTTACCAACGAGGACTGCGCGAGCATCTACGATGTTCCGCAGCTGCTCGCCGAGCAGGACTTTGACCTGCGCATTTGCGAGCGTCTGGGTCTGGACCCGCGTGAGCGCGACATGAGTCAGTGGAACGAGTTCCTGCGCAAGCAGAACCATGCCAACCAGCACGCCGACAAGGTGAAGATCGCCGTCGTGGGCAAGTATACGCAGCTGCCCGATGCCTACCTGTCGGTTATCGAGGCCCTGCACCACGCGGGTGTGTTCTACGATCGCCACGTTGACGTGCAGCTGATCGATGGCGAGAGCCTCGATGAGCAGAACGTCTCCGAGGTCCTGGGCGATGCCTCGGGCATCTTGGTCCCTGGCGGCTTTGGCAAGCGCGCCCTGGAGGGAAAGATCCTCGCGGCCGAGTTCGCCCGCGAGCACAAGATTCCGTATCTGGGCATTTGCCTGGGTATGCAGGTCGCCGTGTGCGAGTTCGCCCGCAACGTCGTCGGCCTTGCCGGCGCCAGTTCTTCCGAGTTCGATCCGGATGGCCCGTATAGTGTCATCGATCTGATGAGCTCGCAGGAGGACGTGACCGAGAAGGGCGGCACCATGCGCCTGGGCGCCTATCCGTGCAAGCTCGCCGCCGATACCCTCGCGCGCGAGGCCTATGGCGAGGAGCTCGTCTACGAGCGTCACCGTCACCGTTTTGAGTTCAACAACGCCTTCCGTGACCAGCTCGAGGACGCCGGCCTGGTTATCTCGGGTCTTTCGCCCGACGAGCGTCTGGTCGAGATGGTCGAGCTGCCGCGCGACGTACATCCGTGGTATGTGGCCACCCAGGCTCATCCCGAGTTCAAGAGCCGTCCGACCAACCCGCAGCCGCTGTTCCGCGAGTTCGTGCGCGCCTCGATCGGCCAGCATGAGGGTGTCGACCGTCTGCAGGTGACGCCCAAGAACCTCGCTACGGACTAAGGGTGCCGGAGAACCAAGAACATACCGAAGCTACTCCCTCGTCGCTTGCTGTGGTGGCGGGGGAGTATCTCGATTACCTTGCGGTCGAGCGGGGTTTGGCGCGCAATACGATTGCGGCCTACCGTCGTGACCTGACGACGTACTGCGCCTATCTGGAGCGGGCTGACATTGCGTCTTTTGAAGATGTGAGCCGTCAGGTCGTGGAGGGCTTTGTTGCCGATCGCCGCGACGGAGGCTATTCCGACGCCTCGGTGGAGCGCGCGCTTGCTGCCGTGAAGGGCCTGCATGCCTTTTTGGTGCGCGATGGGGCCGTGGCCCAAAACCCGACGGCGGCGTTGCGCCTGCCCAAAAAGGCAGATCGCCTGCCGGAATACCTTTCGGTGGAGGATGTCTCGGCACTGCTCGATCAAGACTTTCCCGAGGGCGAGATGGGGCTGCGCGATCACGCCATCTTGGAAGTGCTTTACGGTTGCGGCTTGCGCGTGAGTGAGCTGGTTGGGCTCGATGTGGGCGATATCCATATCGATGACGGGTTTGTCCTGGTGCGCGGTAAGGGCTCCAAGGAGCGTCTGGCCCCGTTGGTGGGAAGCGCGGCTCGTGCCTTGGCACACTATATAGGTGACGGGCGCACGCTCCTGGCCGCCCATGCTCACGGGACGGAGACCTCGGCGGTCTTTTTAAATAAGAACGGACGTCGCCTGTCGCGCCAGGCCGTGCATGCGATATGCGAGCGGTATGGGCGCCAGGTGGGGCTGGTTGGGCTCCATCCCCACACCCTGCGCCACTCCTTTGCCACCCACATGCTCGCGGGCGGTGCCGACCTGCGTGTGCTGCAGGAGATTTTGGGCCATGCCGATATTTCGACCACGCAGGTCTACACGCATGTCGACCGCACGCAACTGACCGAGGTCTATCTGGCGGCGCATCCGTTGGCACATCGCTAGCACCTCGCTGACCTGCATATTTATAAATGTTAAAGGGGACGGGCCCCAGATTGCCGAGAGGCACTTTTGCGCACATGGGCAATCTGGGGCCCATCCCATTTTTCGCCAGACACCGACGCGTTGGTGGGCCGTGTGTACCGTGGGTGGGGGAGTTTGGGGGCGATGTGAACGGTGTGTAAAGGGACGTAAAAATCACCTCAAGGTCAACTTGAAGGTTGAGGTTCACGGACGTGGTTCTACAGGTGGCATCCCGCCTTTGCTGCAAACACAACATATTGTGTTTTCGAACATATGCTCGGGGGTGTTTTACAACATATTGGGAGTGGAGTGGTGGGGCGGGGTGGGGGAAGAGGTGGGGAAAGGTGTTGAAAAATGGGGCTGTTCCCCATATTATTGATGACGTCGACAGGCGGGG
>URAQ01000145.1 GCA_900545875.1 uncultured Collinsella sp. | reverse complement strand
GGTAATGCCGTTGGCAGACAAGGCGCCAAAGATAGCATCGGCATCGGCCAGCGTGGCACCAGCAGGCGAAACCTCGAGGACGAGCAGCGACACGGCAAAACCGGCGTCGACCAGCGCATGCTCGACGACCTCATCAAAACGTTCTGACGAGGCGGAGTTCCAAACCACCATCGCGCGCTTAGGCTTGCCCACAGCCGAGGCAAACATGCGCGACAGCTCCTCGAACGCGCCCAATCCGACACGGACATCGACGCTGCGGTTTTGGAAATTGATCAGTTGACGGCGAATCATAGCAGCCCACGCTCCAAAAGCATCTCGGCACAAAGGTAGGAAACGTCCTCGAAGGACTTGTTGCGAATATCAAGGGTAATATCGGCGGCCTGGCGATACAGCGGACGGCGATGCTCAAACAGACGCGCGGCATGCTCGGGCGAGCGGAAATCGGGGCGCGTGTCGGACCGACGAATCTGGCGAATCGAATCCTCGAAGTCGCCCTCGAGGTACACGCACGTACCCATTTCATGCATCAGCTCAATATTCACCGGCGTCTCGACGATACCGCCCCCGCACGAAACCAACAGGCTGCGCTCGCTTTGGAGCGAACGGAGCGCCGAGGTCTCGAGCTCACGAAAACGATCCTCGCCCTCGGTCTCAAAAATCTCGGTTACCGACTTGCCGCAGCGGCGCACGACCAGGCGGTCGGTATCGATAAAACGCCGCTTGAACATAGTGCCGACGTTGCGCGCGAGCGTTGATTTACCCGCGCCCAAAAAGCCGATAAAGAAGATATGGTCGCAGCCGTGTTTAGTGTGCTGGGACATAGCGAGACCTATTCCTCGCAGGGAAGGTCGCGCAGGGCCCGGCGCTCAAAGATACGGAAGATCTGCGTATACCACAGGTCCTGCGTCGCCTGCGGCTTTACCAGGATGGTATCGACGCCGGCGAAGTTACCGCTCCACACGTCCGTGTAGAGCTGATCACCGATCAGCTCCGCCTCGTCGGCCGTGGCGCCGAGGCGCTTAAGACCCGCCTTGAGAGCAAACGGCGCCGGCTTCATGGCGTGGCTGATGGCCTCGAGTCCCAGCTCGCGTGCAGAGCTCATGACCTGGTCGCGATGCCAGTTGTTGGACACCATGCACAGCTTGAAGCCTTTGGCGCGGGCGGCGTCAAGCCAAGCGGAAACCGCGGCGGGAACCTGCTCGGTGTCGCGCGGCACCAGGGTGTTATCGCGATCGAGCAGAATGGCGCGTTTGCCGTCGGCCCACAGGGTATCGAGGTCGATGCGATCGACCGAGGAAACGTATCGTTTGGGGCTAAAAATCCTCATGCTAATTCCAAGACTGTTGATGCTCTTCGTAGGTTTGCGAGAAGTACTCCTCGTCCTGCGTAATGTAGAAATACAGGTCATCGGAGTCGGTCGGCTCAAGCGTGGCCTTGAGTGCCTCGAGCGACGGAGAGCAGATGGGCGTGGGTGGCAGACCCTCGTGCTTATAGGTGTTATACGGACTATCGCTCTGCAGGTCGTCGGCGGTAACCTCGCCACCGGTGACATACATCATGGTCGCATCGCTGTTGAGATAGCGCAAACCATCGAGCTTGCCGGCAAGGCGGTTGTAGAAGACCGAGGCCACGTGCGCACGCTGATCGGCGTTGAGGCCCTCGCGCTCAACGATAGAGGCCAAATTGACGATGTCGTAGTCGGACATCTCCACACCGTAGCGCTCCTTGATCTTGGCTTCGCAGCTCGCAAAGTCAAGCGACTTATACTCGGTCTTAAACTGATCGAGCATAGCGCGAATCACGTCATCGGCCGTCGGCGAATCGCCCAACGAATAAGTCTTGGGGAACAAGAAGCCCTCGAGCGAGTCGTTGGCGGCGCCCTTAAGGAAGCTATAGTCGTCCACGTAGTTGGAGGCCTTTGCCTGGTTGAGGAAGTCTTCCTTAGAGATGCTGTCGTAAGCCTGGGCCACACGGTCGGCGACTTGATCGACCGTTAGGCCCTCAGGGATAGTCAGCGCATTGGAGCCCGCGTTGGGGCCTTCCATGAGCTGCTGAACAACCTTGGTCGCATCCATGAGTGTGGTGAACGAATAAGTACCAGGCTTGAGCGACATATCGGCGTTGAGCTTTTTCACCGCCGCATAATAATCCTTGGGATTTTCGACGATATGGTTCTCGGAGAGAATCGAGGCGATAGTATCGCCCGAGGCACCGTCGGGAATCGTGATAGTAACTTGCTGGCCAGCAGCGACTTTCGCATCCTCACCGCCAAAGAAGCCCTTGACGGCTGGCACGACAAAGAAAACGATCGCGACAAGCGCAAGCACGGCGACGACGCCACCGATAATCATAGGCACCGGGGAGCTTTTCTTTTGTGTACCACGGCGGACGTGCGTGTTATAGCTCGAGCGCGTAGCCGGAGCAACGCCGTGGGAACCGAGAGCGTGATGCGAATGCGACTGGGGGGCCTGCGTTCGCTGGGTAGGTGCCTGCTGCTTAAAGCGGATGCCGCCTGCAGGCTGGGCCGTACGAGCAGTGGGCTGCTGAGCCGCGTGAGAAGCCGAATGCTGAACCGAACGAGCAGAAGGCTGCTGACCCGTCCGTTGAACAGGTTGGGCCGAACGAGAGAAGGACTGCGCCGGGCGCGCGGCAGGCTGAGCTGCGCGCTGCGTCGGCTGTGCCGGACGCTGGCCAGGCTGGGCAGGGCGCGACGCCGGCTGCTGTGTACGATTCGGCTGGCGCGGATCGGAAGCACTAGGCATGCGAAACCTCCTCGTTTTTACGATCGAGCCACGTCTGCAAAAACAGGCTGGCGGCAATCATATCGATCTTGCCCCTCATCTGCTTTTCGTTGAGTCCCTGCTCGCGCAGGATACGCTTGGCCTCTTGCGAGGACAGACGCTCGTCCTCAAACTCCAAAGGAAGATCGAGCTCGTCGGCAATCTTTTGCGCCACAGCGGCAACGCGCTCGGCCTGAGGGCCGGGCTCACCGGCCATGGTCAGGGGACGTCCGCTTACCAGGATGTCGGGCTCATAGTCCTCAACCAGGTAGCGGAACGTCTTGGCCATACCGGTGACCTCGGCAGCCGGAAGCACCTTGACAGGCATCGCCATCTTGCCATCACGGCTCGAGACGGCGATGCCAATCCTGGTCTCCCCTATGTCCAGCGCGAGCGCAACCACAGCGACTTCTTAGATTCTTAGGCGCCGAGCGCGGTCTTAGCGGCCGCGAGGGCATCGGCGATGCCGGCAGCATTCTTGCCACCAGCCTGGGCCATGTTGGGACGACCGCCACCGCGACCGTCGACCAGACCCGCGATCTGCTTGATCACGTTACCGGCGTGGAAACCGGCCTTGACGGCGTCATCGGAGCCGGCAGCGAGCAGGGCCGGAGTGCCCTTCTCAGTCACGCTGGCGACGACACAAGCGACAGGGCCGGCGACCTTCTGATGCACGGTATCCCATACGTTGCGCAGGTCGGCAGCCTCAAGGCCCTGGAGCTCAGCGACAACGAGCTTATAGCCGTCGAGCTCGACGGCGCCCTCGATGGCGCTGGAGATGGCGTCGGAGGAGCCACCGGTCAGAGCCTTCTTGAGCTTATTGGACGTCTCGCGCAGCTCGGCCTGCAGGTTCTCCACGCGGGCGGGAACCTCGTCTACGCGGCACTTGAGCGCAGCGGCGGCGGCGTCGACGAGCGCCAGGCGGTCGGCCATATAGTCGAGAGCACCCTTAGAGGTCACGGCCTCGATACGACGGACATTCGAGCCCGTAGAGGACTCGGAAATGATCTTGAACAGGCCAATCTCGGCGGTGTTGGCAGCGTGCGTGCCACCGCAGAGCTCGCGGGAGAACGGCTGGTCCTCGGCGCCCACGGAGACGACGCGGACGACATCGCCGTACTTCTCGCCAAACAGTGCGACAGCGCCGGCGGCCTTAGCCTCGTCGATGCCCATGACACGGGTCACGACCGGCTTGGAAGCGAAGATCTGCTGGTTGACCAGGTCCTCGACAGCCTTGAGCTGCTCAGAGGACAGGGCCTCGAAGTGCGTAAAGTCAAAGCGCAGGTGCTCGGGCGTCACCAGCGAGCCGGCCTGGGAGACATGCTCGCCCAGGACCTGCTTAAGCGCAGCGTCGAGCAGGTGGGTGGCGGTGTGGTTGCGGCGCAGGAAACCACGGCGCTCGGCGTCGAGCGCGGCGGTCACGGTAGCACCGACGGTCAGCGTGCCCTCGGCAACGTGCGCGACATGGGCATACAGGCCGTTGTGGTTCTTGGTATCGGCAACGGTCAGAACAACGCCCTCGGCGGAAAGCTCGCCGGCGTCACCCTGCTGGCCGCCCATCTCGGCGTAGAACGGGGTGCGGTCGAGCACGACCTCGACGTCCTCGCCGGCGGCAGCGGACTCGACCGACTCGCCGTTGCGAACGATGGCGACAACCTTGGCACCCTCGATCGCATCGTTGTCATAGCCATCGAACTCGGTCGCGGCGACCTTGTCGGAAAGCTCGACCCACACATCGTTGAAGCTGCCCCAGGCATCGCCCTTGGCGTTGGCACGAGCGCGGGCCTTCTGGTCCTCCATGCAGGCGGTGAAGCCGTCCATGTCGACGTCGTGGCCAGCAGCGCCGGCGATCTCGACAGTCAGGTCGATGGGGAAACCAAAGGTGTCGTGCAGCTTAAAGGCAACGTCGCCCGGAAGGACGGCGCCCTCGGCAAGCGCTGCCAGGGCCTCGTCCAGGTAAACACGGCCGTTGTCGAGCGTCGTGGAGAAGCGCTCCTCCTCGGAGGCGACGATACCCTTGACGAGGGCGACGTTCTTGAGCAGCTCGGGATAAGCCTCGCCCATCTGAGCGTTGACTTCGTCGATGAACTTGGTCAGGAAGGCGCCCTCGATGCCCAGCAGGCGGCCGTGGAACACGGCGCGGCGG
>URAQ01000144.1 GCA_900545875.1 uncultured Collinsella sp. | reverse complement strand
GTCAGCGCCCTTTCGTTTCACGTCACCTTGTCTCAAATGCGACCCGCTCGCTGTCCGTCCTCTACCTGCGGCGCTGCCTTGCTCCGGATGCGGTATGCTCAACCTGCGGCGCCTTAGAGGTAGTCATTGGGGACGTTCTTAAATGACTAGGTTGGGCACATTGCTTTGAGATGTTATTCAATAAGCTGTGATGGCCTTTGAGCTGCTTACCTGCTTAAAGCAATTAACGGTGTGCATCTGCTATTGAAAATAATGCTCAAAAAATCGTTCAAGAAGTTGCGGGGCGATTTTTGATGCGTCGCGCGTCAAGTGATTTGGCAAGTTCTTGGTTAGATATTGGTCAGTTTTGGGGCAACCTTGCCAAAAGCTTGACGGATGCAGATTTAGACGTCGGCGAATGAACGCTTCGATTGCAATCCAAGCAAAAATCTGGGCTGATTCTCGATAATCGCCTTCAATCGTCCCTTGCCAAGCGCTGGCCTCGCGTACAATCTGCTCCGACATTCGCGCGCCGCCTGGCGCTTAAGAGGGGAGGACCCCATGGCAAACGAGATCTGGACCATCAAGCGTTGTCTCGAGTGGACCAAGGAGTACCTGGCCGAGCGCGGTGAGGAGCATCCCCGTCTTTCTGCCGAGTGGCTGCTGTGCGCGGCAACGGGCCTGGCGCGTATCGACTTGTATATGCGCATGGACGAGACGCTCGACGCAGCGCAGCTCGAGACCATGCATGCGGCCGTCGTTCGTCGCGCCAAAGGCGAACCGCTGCAGTACATCACCGGTAGCACGCAGTTTCGCATGATCGACGTCGCGTGCGCCCCCGGCGTGCTCATCCCGCGCCCCGAGACCGAGATGCTCGTCGAGGAAGTATTCAATTATCTGGATGCCGAGGTACTGAGCCCCGAGGCCGCTGCCCGCCAGCGCGTGGAGCTGCCTTGGAACGATGAGGTCGAGCAGGCTCGCAAAGCCGAGGCGGCGCTGGCCGACGAGCGAGCGACGGCCGAGCGCCGTGCTGCCAACCTCACGGCCGCCGACGAGGCTGCGCTGGGTAGCGACGTGCTCGGTAGCCGTGCCTATGCCGAGGAACTGGCCGACCGCGAGGCCGAGGAAGCCGCCGCGCAGGCGGCAGAAGCAGGGGCCATGGAAACCCCCGAGCCCGAGCTCGACGAATACGGCATCGCCATTGAGGACAACGACCAACAGACGACTCCCGCGCAAGATGCCGCCGAGGCCAACGTACCCGCTCCAGCCGAGTCCCGCATCGCCCGCGTTCTCGAGGTCGGCTGCGGCACGGGATGCATCTCGCTCTCGCTTGCCTGGGAGCGTCGCGGCCACGTCACCTGCACTGCTACCGATATCGAGCCGCGCGCCATCGACCTTGCTACCAAAAACCGCGATGCGCTTGGCCTCACGTCCGACGAGGTCGCCTTTAGCCTCACGAACCTGGTGAGCTCCATTCCCCGCGAAGAGTGGGGCACCTTTGACGTACTCGTCTCCAACCCGCCCTACATCCCCACCGATGTCATGCGCTCACTGCCGCACGAGGTCAAGGACTTTGAGCCCGGCCTGGCGCTCGAGGGCGGCGCCGACGGCCTCGATATCTTCCGCCGTCTGCTCAACGCGGCGCCCTACATGCTGCGCGCCGGCGGCCTGTTTGCCTGCGAGCTCTACGAGGGCGCGCTCGACGCTGCGGCCGAGCTCTGTCGTCAAGCGGGTCTGTCGGACGTGCGCATCGTCCACGACCTCACCGATCGCCCCCGCATCGTTCGAGCCATCGTCACCGAGCCCAAGCAGCGTATTTAAGCTGAACTAATAGACATTTGCTCAAGTTTGCTCTTGCAATATACCGTAAAACTTCTACTATAGAAGGAGAAAGGTATGTCAAATCAGCTGCATCGGTACCGTATCGTGCTTGATTACATTGAACCTTGGCTTGATGAGCAGGATGAAGCTACGCTGAAGCAGATTTATGCAGACCTTTTGGTGCTCGAGAAGGAAGGTCCCAGCCTTGGTCGTCCGCTGGTTGACCGTGTCAAGGGCTCGAAGCTTCATCATTTAAAGGAGCTGAGAGTGACTTCATGTGGTGGGCAGGTGATCCGCATCCTCTTCGCCTTTGACCCCAAGCGCCAGGCGGTATTGCTATTGGCGGGTGATAAGTCGCGAGCGGGATCGTCAAGGGCAAAATGGAACGGCTGGTATGCGATCAACATTCCAAAGGCCGAGCAAATATACCGTCGCCACGTAAGGAGGCTCGATCGAGATGGAACTGCATGAGTATATGGAATCTCGCGGGATAACACGCGACTCCATTACCGCCGAGCAGGAGAGGACTCGCGATCGTATCGAAGCCTATAAGCTTGCTCAGATTCGCAGGCTAAAAGATCTAACACAGGCGTCGGTCGCCCAATCGATGGGCGTTTCTCAAAAACGCGTATCCGAGCTCGAGCGTGGGGAATTGGGTTCGATGAGGCTTGACACGCTGAGCAGGTACGCAGAGAGCCTCGGCGGAAAACTGGTTGCAAGCATCGAGTTTCCCGATCGTACCGTTACGCTTGCGCGCTAAAAATCTTCAATTAACCCCCTCACTTTCACCGACTACTAGAGCCGCTCACCAAACCAACATGCGCTCTGGGCAAATAGGTTGAACGTTTCGTGCGAGAATGCCCCACAGTAAACAAACTTGCACCAGAGCGTAAGGGGCTGGCATACACATGCAGACGGTCTATCGGGTATACGAGGGAGCGCGCGAGCCGCATCGGCTTGCAGTCGAGCGCACGGCCGAGCTACTCGGTCGCGGCGGCCTGGCGCTTATTCCAACCGAGACGGTCTACGGTGTCGCCGTGGCGGTCAACGCCTTCTCGGATGCCGTTCCACAAGATACAAGTGAACCTCTGCCGTGGCCGCGCGATCCGCAGGCCACCGTCAACGGCGCCGCGGTCCCCGCACTCGGCACCGGCTATCGTCGTATCTTTACCCTCAAGCAGCGCGAGCTCACCCAAACGGTTGCCTGGCTGGTCGATGATGCCGAGGCACTCGACCGCTATGGCGTGGATATCCCTAACGAGGCCCGCGTGCTCGCCCGACGATGCTGGCCGGGCGCCCTGACTATCGTGGTTAAGGCGGCCCCCTGCGTGCCGACCTTTATGCGCGCCGCCGACGACACGGTGGCACTTCGCGCTTCGGCCTCGCCCGTGGTGCAGGCGCTCATCCGCGCCTGCGGCAGCCCTCTTGCCTGCACCAGCGCCAACACGCATGGCGCGCCCGCGCCGGCAAGTTTTGTCACGGTGGAGGAGCGCATCCTGGAGGGGGTCGATGTGGCCGTCGACGCCGGTGAGACCCCGTGTCGCGACGCCTCAACCATCGTGTCGTTTCAGCACGGCGAGCTCCAGATCCTGCGCCAAGGCGCGCTTCCCGCATCAGAGATCGAGCGGGTCCTGTCCGACCCGATGCAATAGAAAGGTGTAAGCGATGTCGTTGAATCTAGGTAGCCTGGGTATGGAAGACGCCTCGTTTAGCTTTGGCGGTTCCTACATCATGGCGCTCGACTGCGGCACTACCTCGGTACTCGCGACTATCGTCGACGAGTACGGCTGCATCGTCGCCCAGGCGCGTCGTAGCGTCAAAACCAGCTTCCCGCGCCCCGGCTGGGTGGAGCAGGATCCCACGGAGGTGCTTGCCAGTCAGATCGGCGTGATGATGGAGGTCCAGTTTAAGAGCGGCATCCATTCTGACCGCATCGCCGCCATCGGTATCTCCAACCAGCGCGAGACCACGGTGGTGTGGGACCGCATAAGCGGCCAACCCATCTATAACGCCATCGTGTGGCAATGCCGTCGCACCGCACCTCTGATCGACGAGCTGGTCGAGCAGGGCGCAGAAGAGCTGGTGCGCTCCCGCACGGGGCTTACGCTCGACCCGTATTTCTCGGCCTCCAAGGTGCAGTGGATCCTCGACAACGTCGATGGTGCGCGTGAGAGCGCGGCGGCGGGCGACCTCATGTTCGGCACCATCGACACCTGGCTCATCTACAACCTCACCGGCGGTCAGGTATTTGCCACCGACTACACCAATGCCAGCCGCACCGCGCTCTTTAATATCCATGCGCTCGATTGGGACGACGATCTGCTGGCGCTTTTCGACGTCCCGCGTTCCATGATGCCCGAGGTTCGTTGGAGCTCGGGCGACTACGGCCGCGTCGCGAGCGACATCATGACCAACATGCCGCCCATCATGGGCGTGGCGGGCGACCAGCAGGCGTCGCTGTTCGGCCACTGCTGCTTCCATCCCGGCCAGACCAAAAACACCTATGGCACGGGTTGCTTTATGCTCATGAACACCGGCGACGAGATCGTCGAATCCAAGAACGGTCTGGTCTCCACGATCGGTATCGCCGCGGACGGCAAGATCAGCTATGCGCTCGAGGGTTCTATCTTTGCCGCCGGCTCAACCATGAACTGGCTGCGCAACAACATGGGCATCATCTCGAGCGTGAGCGAGTCCGCGCAACTCGCCACTTCGATTAACGACAACGAGGGCTGCTACTTCGTCCCCGCCTTCGCAGGCCTGGGCGCTCCCTGGTGGGACCCGCATGCTCGCGGTATCGTGTGCGGCCTGACCGGCGCCTCGAGTCGCGCGACCATTGTGCGTGCGGCCTGCGAGTCCATGGCCTACCAGAGTTATGACGTGCTACGCGCCATGGAGCAGGACGTGGGACTTTCGATTGAGCGCCTGTCCGTCGATGGCGGTGCCTCGCGCAACGAGTTCATCATGCAATTCCAGGCTGATCTGCTGGATATTCCCGTGCTGCAGTGCGAGACGGTGGAGACCACGGCGATTGGCGCCGCGTACTTGGCGGGCCTTGCTGTCGGCTATTGGGAGGATTTGGAGGAGCTGGAGCAAAACGCTCAGATCGTCAAAGTCTTCCATCCTCACATGTCCGCCGAGCGCCG
>URAQ01000143.1 GCA_900545875.1 uncultured Collinsella sp. | reverse complement strand
TGGCTACTACACCAACAACCCGCCCGCCGGCGCGTACCGCGGCTTTGGCGTGTGCCAGTCCGAGTTTGCGCTCGAGAGCCTAATCGACCTGCTGGCCGAGAAGGTCGGCCTGGATCCGTGGGAGATCCGCTACCGTAACGCTATCGAGCCGGGCGAGGTTTTGCCCAACGGCCAGATTGCCGACTGCTCCACGGCACTTAAGGAGACGCTGCTCGAGGTCAAGGATGCCTACTATGCGCATCCCGGACACGCCGGTATCGCCTGCGCCATGAAGAACGCCGGCGTGGGCGTGGGCCTGCCCGATGCCGGCCGCTGCAAGATTCGCGTCGAGGATGGCCGCGCCGTGGTCTACGCCGCCACGTCCGACATCGGCCAGGGCTGCAACACCGTCTTTTTGCAGGATGTTGCCGAGGCCTGCGGTCTGCCGCTGAGCTGCATTGCCAACGGCGAGTGTTCCACCGAGAACGCTCCCGACTCCGGCACCACGTCTGGCTCGCGTCAGACGGTCGTGACCGGCGAGGCCGTACGCGGTGCCGCCTTCCTGCTGCGCGATGCCATGGTTGGCATCGAGGCCGGCAAGCCCGCACCCGATGCTCCCGTGAGCGCGCATGGTGACGGTGTCAAGATTGAGTACGACGACGGTCGCGCATATCAGCTGCACGCGCAGGAACTCGTCGCCGGCCAGGGCATGCATCCCCAGGATCCCGCGACCGCCATCAAGGCGCTCGAGGGATGCGAGTTTGGCTACGTGTATCTGGAGCCGACCGACAAGCTGGGCGCCGACGTTCCCAATCCCAAGAGCCACATCTGCTACGGTTTTGCCACGCATGTGGTCATTCTGGATGATGACGGCCGCGTGAGCGAGGTCTATGCCGCGCACGATTCCGGCAAGGTGGTCAATCCCATCTCCATCCAGGGTCAGATCGAAGGCGGCGTGCTCATGGGTATGGGCTATGCGCTTACCGAGGACTGGCCGCTCAAGGACTGCGTGCCCCAGGCAAGGTACGGTACGCTCGGGTTGTTCCGTGCGCCCGAGATTCCGGATATCCACGCCATTTACGTGGAGAAGGACGAGCTGCTGCCCGTGGCATACGGCGGCAAGGGCATCGGCGAGATCGCAACGATCCCCACGGCGCCCGCCGTACAGAACGCCTACCGCGCGTTTGACGGCAAGCTGCGTCCAGATCTGCCCATGGTGGATACGCCGTACAGCCGCGTTCGCAACCGCGGGTAGGGTGGGGCGCGGACGACCATTGCTGATGGGCTGTTCGCGCTCAACATCAACTGTATATGCTGCGCCTTTGGCCCCGGCCCCATCGCGAGCCGGAGCCTTTTGTTTGGAGCGGAAACTGTGACCCGGAATTGCCACTCGGAATGGGACGTGCTTTCCGGATGGCATGCTTGGCGGAAACTACGGCCCAGTTTTTGGCTCCAGAACGGGATACAGTTTCCGGAACGGTCCACGTGCGGGGGTGTACCGCCCCTTTTCGTGCTCCGCTTGTCGAATTAAGTTATAGCTAGCTATATTATAGGAAGGTATAATATAGCTAGCTATAACGTAAAGGAAGGATGGTCTATGTTTGTCGGAAGAACAGCGGAAATGTCCGAGCTCAATCGACTGTATGGCACGGACTCCTTTGAGATGCCTGTGATTTACGGCCGCCGTCGTGTGGGTAAAACGCGCCTTATCACAGAGTTCATCCAAGGCAAGAAGGCTATTTACTTTCAAGCTCGTCGTACCAATGCGGAGGCAAACCTGCACGGCTTTAGCCAGGCGATACTTGCAGGCTCGGTTGGTGCTGCAGGCGTGTCGTTTCGTAGTTTTGACGAAGCGTTCGATGCATTGGCCACCATGGTTCGCACGGAACGTTTGGTTGTCGTGATTGACGAGTATCCCTATCTCGCCCAATCGAATCCCGAAATCAGCTCGTTGCTGCAAGACAAGATCGACCACTTATACAAAGAGACCAGGCTAATGCTGATCCTATGCGGCTCGTCTCTTTCGTTTATGGAGGAACAGGTGTTGGGCTACGAGAGCCCACTATACGGTAGGCGTACGGCCCAGTTTAAGATTATGCCGCTCGATTTTACGACGACCCTCGGGTTGTGGCAGAGCATGGGTCGCGAAGACGCTGCAGTTTGCTATGGCATGACGGGCGGCATTCCTGCATATATCGAGAAAGTCGATCCTGCCGTATCGCTCAAGGACAACATCAAACGTCTTTTTCTTACTCCTACGGGCTATCTCTTTGAGGAGCCGAGTAACCTGCTGTTGCAAGAGTGCCGCAATCCCGAGCAATATGATGCGATTGTGCAAGCAATTGCTCAGGGGCGCTCGAGGATCTCGGAGATTGCGAGCTCTACGGGAATCCCTGCGAGCAACGTAAAGAGCTATGTGGATAAGCTGGCGTCGCTTGGGATTGTCGAGCGCGAGCTGCCCCTAAACGAGACGAGCAATAAGCGAGCCGTGTATCTGCTGAGCGACCAGATGTTTAGGTTCTGGTACAAGTTTGTTCCGCAGAACATCGGGCTGATTCAAAACGACATGGCCGAGATGGCGTATAAGCGCATTGAGCCGCACGTATCGGATTACATGGGTACGGTCTTTGAGCTTATATGCAGACAATACGTGTACGAACTCGCGCGCGCGGGCCGGCTCGACGTGGTTCCGGCGAGCGTCGGGCGCTGGTGGGGGACGGATAATCGCACGCATACGCAGGAAGAAATCGACTTAATTGTTGACGATGGCGAGGGCACTGCTCTGTTTGCGGAGTGCAAATGGCGCAATGAACCGGTGGGCGAAGACGTGCTGCAAAAGCTCGTGCACCGAAGCGAGCTCTTTAGACGGCAACGAAAAAGCTATGCACTATTCTCAAAAAGCGGCTTTACGCAGGGATGTCGGGATGCCGCGGAGAGCAGGGGAGACGTCAAGCTGATCTCGTTTGCCGAGATGTGCGAGCGGAGATAACCAAGCGCGCTCTGATGTGATGCTCGGAATGGGACGCGCTTTCCCTTTGGCGGAAAGCGCGTCCCAGATTTCGGCCTCAGAGTGGGACGCATTTTCCGGTAGAGGCCTGGAGCGGAAAGCACGTCCCAGAATCCGGGCAATTCGCTGGTCCGGTGGTTGAGCAAGCGCCGCGCCAAGGATGCCGAGCGTAAAACCTACAATGAAAACGGCGTAAAAACTGCATTGAGAATGGCGTAATTTCGCAGGATGACGTCGCCCGCTGGTGCTGCAGGAGCGGTGACCTGCAAACCTTGGGTTTTCGGACGAGCTTGCGCGAGAGAGCAGGCCAGTATGTGCGCTCGAAGGCCCGCGTTCGCGTGCGCCCCAAGCGCTACTTCTGTGACCCGTCACTTGCGGCGGCGTTGCTGGGGGCTACCCCTGAGCGGCTGCTTGGCGATATGCAAACGCTGGGGATGCTCTTTGAGAATCTCATCCTGCGCGACGTGCGCGTGTTCCTTTCCACCTACGGCGGTGTCGACAACAGTGTTCATTATTTCCGAGATGAGAAGGGCCTTGAGGTCGATCTGATCGTTGAGCACGACGGGCGTTGGGGAGGCGGCGGCGTCGACAGTTCGATAACGCCACCGCTCTGTTTCTAAATCATTGCAATCCCGCGCACGGCACTCAGCAGCTCGTACTCCCTTTGACTCCACTGGCGCAGCTCGGCAGCCTCGACGGCGTCGTGGCACAGATCCAAAAACACCTCGGCGCCCTCGCAGAAGCACTCGCGGGCAAAGGCGCCGGATCCGTCCGCAACGCACACGCTGTCGGCGAAGAGCATCCATCTGGACGGCTCACGAGGGTCATCTCCGAGCAGCTTGATCTGCAGCACGTGCGGGTCGCCGGCGGCGCAGAGCTCTTCCTCGAGCACCTGCACGGTAAAGCGCATCTGGTGGGAGAGGCTGTTCTTGACCATGGCCGAGGCATAGCCGCTCGGCTCGTCCAGAAGATGCATTCGTTTTGGCTTGGCTGCCAGGTTGTGGAAGTTGCGCTCGCTGCGCACAGAGAAATTGTCCATACGGACTCCTTTCATCGATGTTGGCAGGGCCACCGTGCCTTTTGGCCGGTTGGCGTCGGGATCGTGGAGCCAACTCTCTACCCCGACTCTGGATAAAACGTGCCCGCTCCTTGCGGGCAAGAGGAAGTCTATCAACGTGTACGGACTCAACGTGTACGGACAGAAATCAAGCGCCATCCGCGAAATGACGCGCGGATGGCGTTGGTTTCCCAAGTGATTATTCGGCTTTCATCCGGAAAAGTGTCGAAATAGGCACCTTAAAACTTCGGAAAAGTGTGGCTGGATGACAAAACAGCACTTAGAAGCCGGCGCTGGATGCGGGATCCTGCGGCCGCCTTCAGCTCCCGCTACTCATCGTCTCCGTCGTTGGGGTCGCCCTTGAGGGTGTTGATGTCCAGGTACTGGTTATCGTCCTCTTTTTGCTGGGTCTCCGACTCCGCTTGGGTGGGGCCGCGGAACAGCTGGAATCCCTCAAACGCAATGACGCCGAACAGGGCAATGACAATGGCGAGAAAGGCAATCTTGACTGCCTGCGGAAATTCCGAGAAACGCAGTGCCTTTTCCTCGGCGTAATAATCGGCGAAGCGTTCTTCGCCCGTGCTTTTGGTGTACGCCGGTGCGGACGCGGCCTCCGGGTCATATTCCGGTGCACGCGTGGCAGCGTACGGATCGTTGAGATAATCGCTCGGTGCGGTGCCATAATCCTCGGTCTCGATGCGACTGGTGCCAGCATAGCCATCGGAATAATCGGAATATGCCGCACCGCCCTCATAGTCCGCGGCGCTCGTGTTGGCGGCAAAAAGCGGATTAACTGGAACGTCGAGCGCCGGCATGCCGGTAGAGGTCTCATCCAGATCGGCTGCAGCCCAGGAATCGTAGGCAACCTGATGGGCAACGGGCTCATCGAGCCTTGCGACCGGAGGCTTGCGTGCCGCAGGAACAGGCAACTGCTGGGCGCTGTACATAACGGTGCTGTCGGCCGATTTGCCCTGCTGTAAACCTTCACGTTGGCGGCCACC
>URAQ01000142.1 GCA_900545875.1 uncultured Collinsella sp. | reverse complement strand
CCAGGGCTCTATCGAGGCCCTTCAGGACTCGCTCGACAAGATGGATCAGTCCGAGGTTCGCATCAACACGATCCACTCCGCCGTTGGCGCCATCAACGAGACCGACGTCGTCCTGGCCGACGCCTCCAACGCCATCATCATCGGCTTTGGCGTCCGTCCCGACGGTAAGGCCCGCTCCGCCGCCGAGCGCGAGGGCGTCGAGATCCGTTGCTACGACGTCATCTATAAGTGCCTCGAGGAGCTCGACGCCGCCCGTATCGGCATGCTCAAGCCCACCGAGGTCGAGGTCGCCACGGGTACCGCGACTGTCCTGGACACCTTCAAGGTGCCCAAAGTCGGTATCGCCGCCGGTGTCCGCGTCGAAGAGGGCGAGATCGCCGCGACCGATTCCGTGCGCCTGGTGCGCGACGGTATCGTGGTCTTCAACGGCAAGATCGCCTCGATGCGCCACTATAAGGACGAGGCCAAGAGCCTCAAGAGCGGTTCCGAGGGCGGCATTGGCCTGGAGAACTTCCAAGACATCAAGCCCGGCGACCAGATCGAGGGTTACCGCATCGACCAGGTTGCCCGTACCGAGTAGGGGGTAGCGCTATGAAGCAAACGCAGGCAACCCGCCGTCTGGGCGAGCAGCTTCGCGAGAAGCTCGGTTATATCCTGCTCTTTGAGGTTTCCGATCCGCGTCTCGACCTGGTTACTTTGACCGCGGTCGAGGTCGCGGTGGACCGTTCGTTCGCGCGCGTGTACGTGTCGTGCGATGCGAGTCGCTACGATGAGGTCATGGAGGCGCTCGCTAGCGCCAAGGGCCGTATTCGCAGCCTGTTGGCTCGCTCGCTCGATTGGCGTGTCACGCCCGAGCTCGATTTTCGCATCGATCGCTCGACCGATGAGGCCGAGCGCATCACGCGTGCGCTGGAAAACGTTCCCGCCACGCTTGCGATCGAAAAGGACGAGGACGGCTATCCGATAGCGGATGCCGCCCAGGAGGCAGCTTTAGATGACTAATTCCGCCGACCTCGCCTCGTGCGAGTCTGCAGATATTCAGCGACGCATCCTCGAGCTCATCGAGGGTGCGTCCTCCATTGCGATTTCGGGACATACTTCTCCCGATGGCGATGCCCTGGGCTCCGTATTGGGTCTGGGCCTTTCGCTCATGAAGTTTTTCCCCAACAAGGACATTGCGCTGCTGCTGGCAGACGATGACCCGGTTCCGCGCATCTACCGATTTATGGAAGGCTCCGATCGCCTGGTGCCGGCATCTGCGTACACTGGCAATCCGGACCTGTTCATCTCGGTGGACGTACCGGTCGTCGAGCGTCTCAATAATTCCGCCGAGGTGCTTCGTCGCTCCAAGCATGTGGTGTGCTTCGATCACCACCCGGCACGCGAGGAGTTTGCCGAGCTCAGCCTGAGGCGCGTCGAAGCTGCAGCCTGCGCCATGATCATTGACCGCTTCTTGGACAATTGTGGCATTGTCGCCCGTGATGGCGTCGCGACTTGCTTGCTGTGCGGCTTGGTGACCGACACCGGTCGTTTCCAGTACCAAAACGCCGATTCTGCTGCGTTCCATGCGGCCTCGCGACTGGTTGCACACGGTGCCGATCCGGCGCGTGTGGCACTCGAGGTATATCAGAGCATGCGCGTTGAGTTTTTGCACCTCAAGTCCATCGTTATGGGCCGTATTAAGACGGTGGCCCACGGGCGCGTGGCGTATAGCTACGCGTACCAGAGTGACCTTGAGGCTTGCGGTGTCACCTCGGATGAGTGCGACGGCCTGGTTGACGTGGTGCGCTCGGTGATGGGCGTGGAGGTCTGCCTGTTCCTGAAGGGCATTGAGGGCGATACCAAGGTGCGCGGCAACCTGCGCTCCAAGGGCGACCTCAACGTGTCCGAGATCGCTGCTGCCTTTGGCGGAGGCGGACATTCCGCTGCCGCCGGTTTCTCCAACAACGGAACGATTCTCGAGACGCTCACCGTGGCACTTCCCATGCTGGCCGAACTGGTTGGGGAGGATCCCACTTCGGTGACCGTCGAGCTTTAACTTTTTGGATGGTACATGGCTCGTCGTACGCCTTCTCAACTGAATATGCTACTCGCCGTCGATAAGCCGGTGGGCTGCACGTCCCACGATGTGGTCTCGCAATGCCGACGCGCCCTCCATGAGCGGCGCGTCGGCCATGCCGGCACGCTCGACCCTATGGCATCGGGTGTCATGGTGGTGGGCGTGGGTCAGGCCACCCGTCTGCTGGGCATGCTCACGCTCGATACCAAAAGCTACGTCGCCGACATCTCGTTTGGCGCCGAGACCAATACCGATGATGCGGAGGGCGAGGCGGTCCGCACGGTGGCTGTTGGCAACGAGCTCCGCGATCCTGCCTTTGCCCGTGAGCACTTGGCCGCCATGCTGGGTCCGCAGATGCAGGTGCCGCCGGCGTTTTCGGCTATCTCGGTCAATGGCGTTCGCGCCTACAAGTCTGCTCGCGAGGGCAATGCGGTGGACCTACCTCCGCGCCCCGTCGAGGTCTATGCCGCCGACCTGATCGCCGTGGGCGGCGAAGGTGATACGTGTGTGTGGACCGTGGCGTTCTCGGTGAGCAAGGGCACCTATATCCGTGCGCTCGCTCGCGACCTGGGCCGCGCTTGCGATAGCGCCGCGCATATTTCCGCGCTGCGCCGCACGGCCTCCGGTGTTGTTTCCATTGGCGCCTGTCATGCGGTCGAGGAGCTTTCTCCCGAGTCCGCGGCTGGCTTTGCCCTGGATCCCATTGCGGCCCTGGGCGCCACGCGTGTTGACTTGCCGGGCAATCTTGCCGACGACCTGCTCTGCGGCCGACGCATTCCCGTTGAGCGTGCGCTTGCCGATTTCGATTCCTCGAAGGCGCCGTTTGCGTTGGTGCTCGATGGGGGACTCAAGGCGCTCGCCCGCATTGAGGGCGGCCGCTTTGTCATGGAGCACGTGTTTCCGCAGGCAGTCGGCGGTGTTCGATGATGTTGTCCGCTCGCGAGCTCGCGCGTGTCTTTTTCGCGGGCGAGTCGGACGAGGCTCGCATCGTTGCTGCCGATACGTTTGATGAGTGTGAGCACTTGGGTGCCGCATCGATTGCCATTGGCGTGTTCGACGGCGTTCACCGTGGACACCAGGAACTCATCGAAGCGCTTGTCCGTGATGCCCGTGCCCATGGCTGTAAGGCGGTCGTGGTTACCTTCGATCCCGACCCGGACGTTGTGGTGAGCCCTTCGCCCGCTCAAAAATTGATGACGACGGCCGACCGTCTGCATGCCTTGGCTCAGACTGGGGTCGATACAGTGGTGGCCGTTCCCTTTACGCCTGAGGTTGCGGCACTCGACCATGTCGGTTTTCTCGCACTGCTGTCACGCGTAGTCGACATTCGCTCGATTCGCGTTGGCAGTGACTTTAGGCTGGGTCGTGGCGGTGCTTCTGGTGTTGCCGAGATGCGCTCCTGGGGTTCCGAGCACGGCGTTGACGTGTATGGTCACGACCTGCTTTGCGAGGGCGGTGAGGCCATTTGCGCCACCCGAATTCGTCATGAGCTGGGACAGGGCCATGTGGAGCTTGCTGCTGAGTTACTCGGCCGTCCGTATATGGTGCGCGGCGGTGTTATTCGCGGCCGTCACGAGGGTTCTGGCATGGGCTTTCCCACGGCAAACTTGCAGGTTCCCGACGGCATTCAGGTGCCAGCCGATGGCGTGTATGAGGGTCTGGTGCTGGTCAATGACATCGTGTGGCCCGCTGCCGTTAACGTCGGACTGCCGCCGACGTATGCCGACGATGCCGCTTCGGCGCATCTCGAGGCCAACTTAATTGGTTATACGGGCGACCTGTACGGCGCTTTCGTTTCGCTGGCGTTTACGCGCTGGCTGCGTCCCTCGCGTGTGTTCGATTCGCTGGATGAGTTGATCGCGACCGTCGAGGGTAATATCGAAGATATTCGTCACAACTTGGGCGATCAGGGGGTGAGCATCCGTGATTAGCGATGAGGAAAAAGACCAGGTACGCGCTGCGTCCGATTTGGTTGCCATCGTGCAGGAAACGGTTGAGCTCAAGCCCCGCGGCCATGAGTTTTGGGGCTGCTGCCCCTTCCATGGCGAAAAGACGCCGTCCTTCCACATTATTCCCGCCACGCAGGTGTGGCATTGCTTTGGCTGCGGCGAGGGTGGCGACGTCTTCACCTATATCATGAAGCGCGAGAACCTGAGCTTTCCCGAGTCAATCCGTTATTTGGCCGATCGCGCAGGTATTGAGCTGCACGACACCGGAGATCGCCGCGAGCGCGGTACTAAGCGTGCCCGCATCTACGATCTGTGCGCCGAGACCGCCCAGTTCTACCACACCATGCTTATGCGCGGTAAGGACGGTCGTCCGCGCGAGTACTTTGCCAGCCGCGGCATGGGTGGCGACGTCTGCCGCCGCTACTGCCTGGGCTTTGCACCAGGCCGTAACGCGCTGGTGTCGCACCTGTCCCAGGCGGGTTTTACCCCGCAGGAGATGATCGACGCCAATGTTGCCGTGAGCCGCGGGCGCGGGCAGCTTGCCGACCGCTTCTACGACCGTGTGATGTTCCCCATCTTTGACGAGCAGGGTCACAACATTGCCTTTGGCGGTCGCATTATGGGCGACGGCCAGCCTAAGTACCTCAACACCGCCGAGACGAGCGTGTTTCATAAAAAGCGAAACCTCTACGGTTTTAATTGGGCCAAGGAGTTTATCGTCGCGCAGGATACCGCCATCGTGGTGGAGGGCTATACCGATTGCATCGCCTGCTGGGAGGCGGGGATTAAAAACGTTGTCGCCACGCTGGGCACCGCCCTCACGGAGCATCACGTCAAGACGCTCACTCGCTTTGCCAAGCGCATCGTGTATATGTTCGACGGCGATGCAGCGGGCCAGAAGGCCGCCCGTCGCGCGATTCAGTTTATCGAGCAGGATTCGATGGACCTGCGCTGCGTGGTACTTCCCGACGGCAACGATCCCATGGAGTTCATCACGGCGCACGGCGGAGAGGAGCTGCAGAAACGCATTGACGCCGCCGAG
>URAQ01000141.1 GCA_900545875.1 uncultured Collinsella sp. | reverse complement strand
GCGACATCGCACGCCGGCGTCTTGCCTACGAGGAGTGCCTCTACCTGCAGCTGGCGCTGCGTCTGCGCAACGACGGCGGCCTGGTCGATGTGGTGCCCTATGCCCACACTGCGGGCGAGCATCTGGGCGCGCTTAAACAGGCCCTTCCGTTTTCGCTGAGCGACGAGCAGGAGGCCGCACTCCAAGACATCCTGCATGACATGTGCGATGGCGGGCGCGTGATGAACCGTCTGCTGCTGGGCGATGTCGGTACCGGTAAGACCGCCGTTGCCGCCTGCGCGCTGGCTGTGGCTGCCGATAGCGGCACGCAGGCCTGCGTTATGGCGCCCACGGGCGTGCTGGCGCGCCAATATGCCGATAAGACCGGCCCTCTGCTCTCGCAGGCCGGCATGTCCTGGGCGCTTCTGACGGGCGCCACGCTGGCCGCAGAGCGCGAGCGCATCCATGCCCAGCTGGAATCGGGCGAGCTTGACGTGCTCTTTGGCACCCATGCGGTGCTTTCGGATAACGTTGCGTTCAAGCATCTGTCGCTTGTTGTCATCGACGAGCAGCACCGCTTTGGCGTTGGCCAGCGCAACGCCCTACGCGCGAAGGGCCCCGGTGCCGATCTGCTCGTTATGACGGCAACGCCCATCCCGCGTACGCTGGCGCTTTCGGTCTACGGCGATCTGGATACGAGCATCATCCGCCATCGGCCCGTCCCTGGCGCTGGCGTGTCGACACGCGTGCTCACCGAGTCGAGCCGCGACCTCGCCTATGGCGCCATCAGCGAAGCGCATGAAAAAGGTCAGCAGGCCTACGTGATTTGCCCGCTCGTGGAGCCGAGTGACTCGGCCGATGAGTTGGAGGACGTGCCCGGTATCGCCCGCGACGAGGAGGGCCGCGTGACGGTCCCCGTGCCGCTGCATGATACGGCGACCGAGCTCGACCGCCTGCGTCTGGCGCTGCCGGGTCTCACTATCGAGCGCCTCCACGGCCGCATGCCAGCGGGGGAGAAGGACCAGGTTATCGATGCCTTCAAGCGTGGCGAGATTGACGTGCTCGTCTCGACTACGGTGGTCGAGGTGGGCGTTGACGTGCCCAACGCCACCGTCATGGTCATCGAGAACGGCGAGCGCTTTGGTTTGGCTGCCCTGCACCAGCTGCGCGGCCGCGTGGGCCGTGGCGGCGTGTCGGGCACGTGCCTGGTCATGACGCACTCCAGGGGCAACGGCGGCGCGTCGGCGGCACAAGACCGCCTCCAGTCGCTCGAAAAAACCTCGGATGGCTTTACGCTCGCCCAGATGGACCTGCGCCTGCGCCATGAAGGCGAGATCCTGGGTTATCGCCAGCATGGTGGTGTGACCCTGCGCTTTGTCGACCTGGATGCCGACGAGGAACTGATCGAGTGGGCCCATTTGGACGCGGTCGAGCTCTTGCGGTATGCTTGCACCCTTGACTCCGTGGCGACGCGCCCCCTGCGCGATGCGGTCGCCATGCGATATCGACACATTTTTAAGGAGGTCAGCGGAGGATGAGAATCATCGGCGGCGAATGGCGCGGTCGTAAGATCGAGGAGCCCCGTGGTCGCGATGTCACCCGCCCCACGACTGATCGCGTACGCGAGGCGTGCGCATCTATGGTCATGTCGGCATTCGACTTCGATCTGGACGAGGTCCGTGTGCTGGACGCCTTTGGCGGCTCCGGTGCCTTAGGGTTAGAGATGCTCTCTCGTGGGGCTCGCTTGCTCACGACGTTTGAGATCGATCGCAACGCCGCGCGGCTCATTACCAAGAATATCGAGTCGCTCTGCCGTGACCGTGCGCGTTGGCGCGTGGTCACGGGCGACATGCTGGCGAGTGCCTCGCGCGGTCGTGTACCGGGCGCCCCCTTTGATCTGGTCCTGCTTGACCCGCCCTATGCTTTTGGTGCCGAGCCGGTCGAGGAACTGCTGCAGAACCTGGCTCAGCAGGGTCTGCTTGCACCTGGCGCTTTTGCCCTGTTTGAGCATGCCGCCGCCGATGCGGGCGCGCATCCGGTAGGCTTTGAGACTGTACGTAAGAAGCGCTACGGCATTACCTCGGTCGACCTGCTTCGTTGGGTCGGCGATGACGACGGTGGGGGCGACAGCGCCGGCGCAGATGCCGACAACAACGATGCCACGACGTTTCAGGAGGACGCCCATGAATGACACCATCAACCGCGTGATCGTCCCGGGCACCTTCGATCCCATCACGTTTGGCCATATCGATGTGATTCGCCGCGCCCGCCGCATCTTTCCCAGCGTGATCGTCGCTGTTGCCGAGTCGCAGGGTAAAAACGGTGTGGGCACCACGTTTATGCTCGATGAGCGCGTGGCTCTGGCCCGCGAGGCGCTCGGTGATATCGACGGCGTCGAGGTCCTGCCCTTTACCGGCCTCTTGGTCGACTTCGCTCGTGAGCAGGGGGCGGGGGCCGTGGTCAATGGTCTGCGCGCCATGACCGACTTTGAGTATGAGCTGCAGCAGGCCGACCTTAACTATCGCCTGGATAGCGAGCTGGAGTCCATCTTTGTCATGAGTGCGCCGCAGTACGGCTATATCTCGAGCTCGGTCGTTCGCCAGATCGCCTCGCTCGGCAGTGACGTATCGACGTTTGTCCCGTCCAACGTGGTCGAAGCGCTCAAACATCGCTTTTCGTGACGTTTCTTATTGCCTGGTGGCATGTGGTAAACTAGCACGATGATATGTTACCTATGAAAGGAGACCGGATGCCGGGCGAGAATTTTCCTGGCGATAGGATCGTCAGCTTGGTCGATGAGCTCGAAGGGCTGATCGAGGAAGCCAAGCCGCCTTTCGGCAAGAACGCTCAGTTCAAGGTCATCGACGCCGACGTGTTCTTCAACATCCTCGACGAGATCCGCATGAGCTATCCCGAGGAGTGGCAGAAGTCCCGCCGTATCCTTAAGGAGCGCGAGGAGCTTATGGCTTCCGCCGCCGCTCAGGCCGACTCCATCATCGCCGACGCTCAGCAGCAGGCCCTCACCATTGCCGGTGAGCAGGAGATCGTCCGCCTTGCGCAGCAGCAGGCCGACGACATCCGCGATCGTGCCCAGCAGTACGAGCGCGAGACGCGTTATGCTGCCGAGGACTACGCAGAGCAGGTCTTTACGCACTTGGAGGAGAACCTCAAGAGCCTGACCGGCACCGTTACCCGTTGCCGTCAGCAGCTCAACGAGGGTGCCGCCCAGCAGAATGGTCAGTTGTAATGGCTGAGTTCCCGAGCGTTACCGTCGATCTTTCCGAGCAGCTCGAGTTTCCTGGAGATTCGTATCCGCTGACCGGTAAGGTCGATGTCGCCACCTACACGGTGGGCGAGAAGGAGTACCAGCTACAGGACGGCATCGACTACGACGTTGTCTTTACCAATGCCGGTACCGGTGTCTTGCTCACGGGCATGGTTCGCGCGCACGCCACCGGCGAGTGCGACCGTTGCCTGGAGCCCGCCTCGTTTGATATCGCCGGCGAGATCGAGGAGTTTTATCTCTTTGAGGAGCCCGAGGATCCCGAGGCCTACGAAGACGGCTACGAGCTCCTGGGCGAGGATCGCATCGTCGATCTGGGAGAGCCCATCAACGACGCGGTCGTCATGGACACGCCGTTCGTTGTCCTGTGCAAGCCCGATTGCCGCGGCCTGTGCCCCACTTGCGGTTGCAATCTCAACGTCGAGCAATGCGATTGCGCCGCCCAGGCAGAGGCAGAATGGGCCGCTGCCACGGAAAATCCATTTGCAGCATTGAAGAATCTCAAGCTCGATGAGTAAAACTGTGGTAGTATCGCTACTTGCGCGTAATCGCCACACTGGATAGTTCATAAGGAAGGTCACTATGCCCGTACCTAAACAAAAGCAGGGTCGTATCCGCACTCACACCCGTCGTTCCGCCAACATGAAGATCTCGGCTGCGGCTCAGTCCACGTGCCCCCGTTGCGGCGCTGTTAAGCTTCCGCACCACGTGTGCCCCAGCTGCGGTTTCTACAAGGACCGCGAGGTTATCGTTACCGAGTAACGGTATACTCTGGATGCGATGCCGTTCCAAATGGAACCACAATGGCCGGCTCAATGAGTCGGCCATTTTTGTATAAGGAGTATGTATATGAGTAACGTTCGCGTTTGTGTAGACGTTGTGGGCGGAGACGAGAAACCTCAGGTTGTTCTCGATGGTATCGAGGCTGCGCTTGCCGCCGATCCCGATATCGAGGTCTTGGCAGCTGGTCCCGCCGAAATCGTCAATCCCTTTGCCGCTTCCCATGCACGTGTTGAGGCCCTTGAGGCGCCTGACGTTATCGCCATGGATGACGATCCCATTCGCGCCGTGATGACCAAGCGTAAGTCGTCGATCGTGCTTTCTTGCCGCGCCATTAAGAAGGGCAACGCAGACGCGTTCTTCTCTGCTGGCTCCACCGGTGCCATGACCGCTGCCGCCACCGCCTATGTCACGCCGTTTAGGTATCAGGCCGAAGGCAAGAAGCAGCCGGTGCGCCCCTGTCTGACCAATGCGCTACCCAATCGCGCCGGCGGTCTGACGGTGCTGTGCGATATGGGCGCCAACCCCGATGTCGAGGTCGATGACATGGTACGTTTTGCCCAGATGGGTAGTGCTTATGCCCGCGTCGTCCTGGGTATCGAGCATCCCCGCGTGGGCCTGCTTGCCAACGGCACCGAGGACGAGAAGGGCTCCAACTTTACCAAGGCCTGCTTCCCGGCCATGAAAGCCGCCGTTCCCGGCTTTGTTGGTAACTGCGAGGGAACGGACATCACCTCCGGTAACTTCGATGTCGTCGTTGCCGATGGCATGTCGGGCAATATTGCGCTCAAGGCCACCGAGGGTGCTGCCAAGTTTTTGCTACAGGAGCTCAAGGGCGTCTTTATGTCATCGCTCGGCACCAAGATTGCCGCGCTGCTCATCAAAAAGCAAATGCGCGAGATTAAGGCCAAGCTCTCTGGCGACGCCAAGGGCGGCGCGATTCTTCTGGGCCTGCGCGGCGTGGTCCTGATCGGCCATGGCGCCACCTCGGTCGAGGCTGTTAAAAACGGTACGCTCGCGGCGG
>URAQ01000140.1 GCA_900545875.1 uncultured Collinsella sp. | reverse complement strand
GGGCACTAAGGCAATGGCTACCATTACCACGATTATCACCGCCTCGCTGCTGATTTCCATTGTCGTATTCTTGGCCGCGGGCCTTCCCCAAGTGCAGCCCGGGTATTTCTCTAACGCTGACGGCCAGTTTTTTTCCGGCGGCTTTGGCGGCCTGATCGGCGCCATCGCCATGATGTCCTTTGCCTGCCAGGGCACCACCATGGCCCCTGTCTCGGTCATGCCTGCCACCAAAAAGCCCCGCAAGACGATTCCCATCGGAATTCTGCTCATCTGCCTGACCGTCGCCGTGGTGTATGCGCTGATGTCCATTGTTGCCGCCGGCGTGCTCCCCGTGGAGCAGGTCGCGGGGGAAAACTTGTCCCTGGTGGCCCAGACCATCTTTAGCCCCACGATGTTTAACATCTTTATTCTGGGCGCCGCCTGCTGCGCCATCATGTCCTCCCTGGCCTCCGGCATGACCATGCTGCGCTACCCCCTGCTGGCCGTGGCCGAGGATGGCTGGCTGCCCAAGATCTTCGCGAAGACCACGAGTAGCGGCTACCCCTACATGATGATGGGCTTTTTCCTGGTGTTCTCTATTGTGCCGCTGTTCACCGGCCTGTCCGTGGACGCGCTGATCTCCCTGCTCATGATCATCTCCATGGTTATGAACGCCTATATGAATATCTCCATGATCAAGCTGGTCAAGCGGTATCCCGAGCAGTGGAAAAAGGCCACCCTGCATATGCCTACCCCCATCTTCAACTGCCTGTGCATCATCGGCACGGTGTGTGCGTTGGCTGTATCCTACTACCTGTTTAAGGATCTGAGCGTGGGCTCCATGGTCTTCTGTGTGGTGCTGCTGGTGGTCATGATGGGCCTGGCGCAGTTGCGGCTCAGAACCGGCGCTGTGAAGAAGGAAGATCTGCTAGCCAAACGCGAGCGGATCGCGGCCGCCGCCCTGGCCGCCACCGCGGCCGAGGAGGCCGAGGAGTTGCGGGAGGCCAAGGCCGCCAAGGCTGTCTGAGTCTCTTCGTTTTCCCTCGGATAAGGGAAGTCGGTTCCTTTGGACCGGCTTCCCTTATCCGTGGAAATATAGTATAGTAAATAAAGGATGTAAAATCAGAAAGGACCGATTACAATTACAATGAAGTACGATTTCACCTCTATCATGGACCGCCATGGCAAGGACGCCATCGCCGTCGACGTGGTCCCCCAGCCGGACGCCGCGGGCAACTTCGTTATGAAGCCCTTGGCGGACGTACAGATCAAGGATGGCCTGGACACCATCCCTATGTGGGTGGCCGACATGAACTTCCCTACCTGCCCTACCATCCCCCAGGCCATCATCGAGCGGGCCCAGCATCCGGCCTTCGGCTATTTCCAGCCCACCGAGGAGTACTTCGACTCCATTATCCAGTGGCACGAGACCCGCAACGGGGTCACCGGCCTGAAGCGGGAGCACATCGGCTATGAAAACGGCGTTCTGGGCGGCGTGATCAGCGCCCTGAACGTGTTCTGCTCCAAGGGTGACAACGTGCTGCTGCACACCCCCACCTACATCGGCTTCACCAGTGCCCTCACCAACAACGGCTATAACATGGTCCTCTCTCCCCTGGTCAAGGACGCCGAGGGCGTCTGGCGCATGGACTTTGAGGACATGGAGTGCAAACTCGCCCAAAACCACATCCATGCCGCGGTGTTCTGCTCGCCGCACAATCCCTGCGGGCGCGTATGGGAGCGCGACGAGATAGAGCGCGCCATGGACATCTATCGCCAGCACGATTGCGTGGTGATCTCGGACGAGATTTGGTCCGATATCATCCTGCCGGGACACAAGCATATCCCGACGCAGTCGGTGAGCGAGGATGCCCGCATGCGCACGGTTGCCCTCTATGCGCCGAGCAAGACGTTTAACCTGGCGGGTCTGGTCGGCAGTTACCACATTATCTACAACGAGACACTGCGCGATCGCGTGTGCGCCGTGTCCAACAAGACTCACTACAACGAGATGAATGTCCTCTCCATGCACGCGCTTATCGGTGCCTATCAGCCGCAAGGCTACGAGTGGGTGGACGAGCTCAACCAGGTGCTTGCCGGTAATATCGAGTACTTCTGCAATTACGTGGACGAGCATTTTGAGGGCGTGTCCTATTCGCGTCCGCAGGGCACGTACATGGTGTTTCTGGACTGCACCGAGTGGTGCCGCGAGCATGGCCGCGATATTCAGTGGCTGCTCGACGAGGGGGCGCGCGTGGGCGTGGGGTATCAGGACGGCCGCCCGTTCCACGGGCCCTGCCACATTCGCGTGAATCTGGCGCTGCCGCTTTCGCGCGTAAGGGAAGCGTGCGACCGCTTGGACCGCTACGTTTTTAATGCACGGTAAGTGAGCACTGCATGCGGGGCCTTCTGCCAAGCCGGCTGGAAGGTCCCGCATGGTAAAACGTCTGTAACCATTGGGCGATCGACCGGTTTTGTTTGCTATTATTTCAGCATTTTAGTCTGTAAACAGGATCTTCTGGAGCTCGATGAAAAGACCTCGCCGCTCGGTGTCCATATCGTTGTTTGTCGCGCTTGCAGTGGCGAGTGCCTTTGTCGTAGCGATAGCCAGCTGCTCCGGGTCGAATGGCAGAGCCTCGGTGTCTGCATCAAAAGGCCCGGACGCCACGCAGGTAAAGGACGACGACCTTAAGACGCTCAACGTCGGCAGTGACCTCTATCCACCGTTTGTGTATACCGACGAGTACGGCGATATCGTTGGCCTGGACGTCGAGATATTAACCGAGGCTTTGGCCCGCATTGGTTACAAGCCAAAATACCAGATGATCGATTGGGAAAAGAAGAAAGAGCTGCTGGCGAGCGGCGAACTCGATTGTGTCATGGGCAGCTTTAGTATGACGGGTCGCGAAAACGAATATCGTTGGGCCGGCCCGTACCTTGCGAGCCGCCAGGTGGTCGCGGTCGATCCCCAGAGCGATATCTACACGCTTGCCGATCTTGAGGATAAGATCGTGGCGGTTCAGTCCACCACCAAGCCCGAGGGCATTTTGCTCAACCGCACAAATGAAAACGTTCCGCAGATCAAGGAGCTCTACAGCTTTTCGGACGGTTCATATCTGAACCCGGCGCTCGTCGAGGGCCTGGTCGACGCTATCGCCGCGCATGAGTCCTTGCTGCTCACCTACGAAAAAGACTATGGCGTAACGTATCGCATTTTGGATGAGCCGTTGCTAGAGGTCGGTTTGGGCACCGCTTTCGATATCAACGATACGCGCGGCATCGACGTCAAGCTCACTCATGCCTACCAAGAAATGCTTGCCGATGGCACCATGGAACGCCTAGTGTCAAAGTACTTTGATGACCCTTCGCCATTTTTGAATATGGAGGGCCTGTCATGATCGATGCGCCTGACCACGCCGTAGAGGAGCGGGGCAATCGTTCGGCAGGGGCATGGCTCCTTGTCGCTCTGCTGGGGATAGTGCTCTCGGTTGCTGCCGGCATGATGAGCTACGGTTACATGACGGCCCAAGCCGAGCAGCGCTTTGCCGACGTTGTCGATTACGTGGCGACGCAGAGCCTTTCCTACGATGCATTCAATAGCGCCTATACGACCAAAAACCTGATACGCGTTATGGAGATTGCCGGAGCGGCAGCGCGCGATATGGAGCGCGACGGTTCGGTGGATAACGCCATGCTGGAGCAATATGCCGACCAGTTCAACGTGAGCGCGCTGATTGTGACGGACGCATCGGGCAATTTGGTGTCCGAGTCCTCGACGGACGATGTGGGCTACGAGTCTTTCGCTACGTATCTCAAGGAAGCGCCCGTGCTGGAGGTGGCAACCCATCCACTTAAGTCCTATACCGCCCGCATTACGCTTTCGGATGATTCGGTTGCAGACATTGGTTGCGTGGCTCGGCAGGATGGCGAGGGCATCGTTATCGCGGTCAGGCATCAGAGCGCGAAGGCGGTTGCAAGCAATACACTCAAACTGCAGAGTTTGCTCGAAGGCTATGAAACCATCGATAGCGGCAATATCGTGATCGAAAGCGACGGCAAGGTCGTTGCGACCAATGCCGTTGAACCCACTGTATTGGGCGTATTCGATCTGCCTGCGACGGACGTCTTCATTGTCGACGGTATTAAGGATCGATGCCTGGCCGGTAAGGTCAAATTGATTAACGCCGGCGGCGAGTGGTATTTGGGCACATTTGGAAAAGCGCACAAATTCTATGTGTACACCTATGCTCCGGCGCGGCGTTACTTTGAGGTTGTCGCGGCTGTTGCTGCCGGCGTGCTGGCGCTCTACAGCGGTTTTATAGCCGTTGTTGTGATGGTGCGTCGCCGCGCTGATCGCCGACGTTTGACGGACTTGCTGCAGCAGGAGCGCGACTATGGCGACAAGCTGGCAAAGGCGGCGCGTGAGGCCTCGTCTGCCAATTCGGCAAAGACAGAGTTTCTGCGTCGCATGAGCCACGATCTGCGCACGCCCATCAACGGCATTCGCGGCATGGTCGAGGTTGGCGATGCCAATGCGGACGATTTGCAAAAGCAGACTGAGTGCCGCTCGAAAATCTGGACGGCATCGGGACTGCTGCTCGACCTTGCCAACGAGGCACTCGATATGAGTCGCCTGGAGAGCGGGCAGGTCGACCTGAACCTCGTACCCACAAATTTGGTGGCCCTCAATCGCGAGGTGTGCGATATTCTGGAGCGCCAGGCCGAGGAGCGTCTGGTTACAATTATTTGTGACCAACGAACCCTTGTTCATCCCTATGCGCGGGTGAGCGTGACGCACCTCAAGCGCTTGTTGCTCAATATTGCCGGCAATGCCGTCAAGTACAACCGCCAGGGCGGCTATGTTCGCCTGGTGTGCCGCGAGGTGGAGCCAACGGATGGCGTCCCCGTCTATGAATACACGATCGCCGACAACGGTATTGGCATGAGCGAGGAGTTCCAACAGCACCTCTACGAGCCGTTTTGCCGCGAGGAGCAGCGGGTGGAAGGTGCTTCGTCGGGAACTGGCCTGGGCGCGCCTATCGCAAAACAGCTGGTCGAGCTTATGGGCGGAACCATGAGCTTTACGAGCGTCTTGGGGC
>URAQ01000139.1 GCA_900545875.1 uncultured Collinsella sp. | reverse complement strand
GCATGAGGTCACATGCGCCCCCTGCCGTCCACGCACGAAGGAGCTCGGCAATCGTCAGCGTATTGCCCTCATTCACGGACAAACCGTCGGCAAAGAAACCGCCGCATGCGCTAAATACTGATTCGCCCAAGCTCGGAATCAAGAGCGGGAGGTCGGTGCCACAGCACACCGTGCACCCCGCGTCTTCCATACCGCGACGGTTCCAGCTGTGCAGCAGTCGGACCTCGCCGATCTGCCGACGCATCATCGACAGGCAGTCCTCGCGTTTATCGAGCGTGAGGATCTGGGGGTAGACCTCGCAGATTCCGCCCAGCTTGCCAAACAGGGCAAGGTCTTCCGGATCAGAGTTCTCGAGGTCGGTAATCGCATGGCGTCGAAGCATGACTCCGTGTTCATCTCGCGGCAGCGAAGCATACAGCGCAACGGTGTGGCGAACGGCGCCGTCACCCTGACAATGAAGCGAGTAACGGAAGCCCTCGGCATCAATCGCGCGCAGCTCGTCCTCAATCAAACCCCACTCGGGCTCCTCGACAACCGTCTTGCCGGCAGCCCCTGCATCGGCCGTCTCCTCATAAGGATCGATCATCTCGGCAAGTCCTGCCCACACGCCACGATCGGTCATACGGTTGAAGCCCGAGAAACGAACAAACGGTCCCTGGAAGCGATCGCGCGCCGCACGAGCATAGGACAGATTCGCCCCGGCGCCCACCGGCTGCGACATCATGGAGACGCGAACCGTCAGCTCGCCAGATTCCTCACGACGCGCCATCTCGTCGGCAAATCCGTAATAGTCGTCGAAGGCCATCTCTTTGATAGCCGTGACACCGCGAGCGTTCAGCATCGCCATGTAATCAGAATACCCGGCGCGTACCTCGGGAAGCGCCAGGAAGTCCCGCATCATACGCCAGGTCTTCTCGGCGTAGCAGGCCTCGGGCGTAAAACCATAGCGCTCGCTGGCGGCGGCGTTGAGAACGCACGTCTCGGCACCCGGAGTAAAGCAAACAACAGGAACGTCTCCGAAGGCGTCGTCGAGCGCTGCCGCCGTTTTTTCATTCTCGGCGCCTTCGGCGAGCGATGCGGGAAGGTCGTGCCCAAAGGCGGCGGCACAATCGAGATGGGCATCCTTCCACAAACGCAGAAGCGCTACCACTTCGTCGACGTCAGGGGCTTCGGATAAGTCGGCTCCCAAGCTCCGCAACGCCCAGCCCGTATAGAACGTATGCACATCGACCAAGCCAGGCACGACCGTTCTGTCGCCACAATCGATCACCTCATCTGCCTGGGCGAGAAACGAGTCTGCCTCGCCAGCGCTACCGACGGCTTCAATCCGATTGCCACGGACCGCTACGAAACCTTCAAACGGCAGGTCCCCCGTACCGGTAAAGACGCTCTTAGACGTCAGGACCGTCAAACGATCGGACATCACAACCACCTACGCCGGAAGCATGCCGGAAATGGCAGTAATGACCAAGCCAAACACGACCATGAAGATGAAGAACTTCCAAATGGTCTTCCACCATTGGCCAAACGAAATCTTAGCCACGGCAAGGCCGGCGACCGTCATGCCCGCCACGGGGCTGATGGTGTTGATGGTCTGGTTGGCAAACTGGAGCGCAGTGACGGCCGCCTCGGGATTGAGGCCCATGAGCTCGGTCAGGGGGCCCATAACGGGCATGGTGAGCGCCGCCAGGCCAGAACTCGAGGGAACCAGCAAAGAGAGCAGACCAAGGACGACATACATAAACGTGGTGTAGACGGCGGCGGGTGCACCGGCGAGCGCGGTAGCGAGCGCCTGGAGGATGGTGTCGATGATCATGCCGCCCTCGGCGATGACCAGAATACCGCGAGCGATACCGATAACGACGGCAGCGTACGCAAAGTCGGCGAGACCCTTAACGAACTCCTCTGCGATCGTCTGCTGGTCAAGGCCGCCCAGGATACCGGCAAGCAAGCCCATGCCAAGGAACACGGCGGAAATCTGATTCATGTACCAGCCCTGGGTAACAAGACCCCAGACGATAATGCCCATACCGCAAGCAAAATCGATAAGCACGAGCTTCTGACGGATAGTGAACTCTTCCTCGATGGAGGCATCGGTCACGGAAAATTCAATACGCTTGAGCTTATCGTCCTCGTACACAATGGACGACTCGGGGTTTTTCTTGACGCGCATGGCGTAGCGCATGGCCCATGCGATACCGACGGCAGTGAAGATGACCCAAGAAACGGCACGCAGCCACAGTTGCGGATTACCCTCGATGCCAATGATGCCTTGGGCGATCAAAACATTAAACGGGTCGATGGTCGAAGCACAATATCCCAGGTTAGGACCAAGGAAGCAGATGATGAATGCCGTCATCGAGTCATAACCGATACCCATCATGATGGGAATGAAGATGGCATAGAACGGCAGGGCTTCCTCAGACATACCAAACGTAGTGCCACAAATGGACAGCAACGTCATCGTGATGGGAATGATGAGGATGTCCTTGTTCTTGAGCTTTTTAATCACACGGCTCATGCCGGCATTCAAAGCGTTGGTCTTGGTGATGATCGCGAACGATCCGCCAATCAATAAGACGAACGCAACGACGTCGGCAGCCTCTTGGATACCCTTGGTGGGCGCTTGCAGAACCGCGAAGATATCCTGACCCAGATTGATGGTCTCGCCGGTCTCGGAATCGGTGTAGTTCTTATCGACCTGTTCATAGGTTCCAGCAACGGCGACTTCACGCTCGCCCGCCGCTGTCGAAATCGTCTTGCGCTGATACTGACCAGAGGGAACGATCCAAGTCAGGACCGCAAAGACAACGATCAGCAAGAACATGATCGTATAGACATGCGGTAATTTGAACTTAAAACGTCTGTTTGTCTTCTTCGCCTTCGTATCTGACATAGATACCTCCAAAGAACTCGAGACTGCATCGCATCTCGCTTCAACGTTTGCACAATGCAAACGTTCTATGACGTCCCATAGATTACCAGCAGCTTTTTCCTTCATCAAGATAATTTCAAACTGATTGCCGCAACGCGGTTGAACGGTCGCGTTTGCGCCGTGAACGGTATGGAAACGCCCGGTGAGATGATCCACCGGGCGCTTCCATTCGCAATGTCCTAGATGTCAAAAACGTAGCGAGACCCAACGATTCGCTGACGACCGATAATAAACGGCCGCCGCTGCTCATCGAAAAAGAAGGCTTCCATATAAAACAAGGGTTCGCCAACGGGAACTGCCAACAGCCGAGCGACCTCGGGCGACGCACACGCGATCTCGAGTGTGCACGGGTCGGTAAACGCGGGCGTACGGCCCGTCCGGTTACGCACGAACTCAAAAATGGATTGGTTAGATAGAGGTGCCGTTGATAGATAGGCGTTGTCCTCGTAAACGTATATGTTGTTCTCGAGCATGACGGGGACTCCATCGGCAGTGCGCACGCGCTCAACGCAAATCAAGTCAGTTCCAACGGGAACACCAAAGAACTGTGCTTCGGTGGAATCCGCCGGCAGTATCTTTCTCGAAATGACACACGCCCCCGGTTCCATTCCGTTAACGCGGCATGCGTCCGAAAAACTCTGAACGTCATCCTTCTGGCGAATCTTGCGCTTGAGCTTGGGGGCATTGACAAACGTGCCTTTCCCCTGTCGCTTCGTTAGATAGCCCTGCTGGACGAGCTCCTCAATAGCGCGTCGCACGGTAACGCGGCCAACTTTATAGCTCTCAGCCAATTCGAATTCGTTGGGTATCCGCGCGCCTGCCTTGTAGGCGCCGGAGTTGATTTCGTTTTTAATGATATCAATGACCTGTTGGTACAGCGGTATCGCTGCTTTACCGTCAGTTAGCCCTTCAGTCGGTGGCATATACCCTCTCCCAGCACAATTAATTCTAAAACGGGCTTAAGGGCATTCAACAAGCCCTTAAGCCCGCATTAGCTTAAAGTATGCTAGGTGTCGCACCAAAATGTTGGCTATTTACTCATCAGACCCGAAAAACGCGCAACTACCGCGCTCCTAAGAAAGCGTGAGCAGCTCCGGCAGCTGGTCGATAATCTTGTCCGCGGCATCCTGGCTAAAGCCAAAGCGTTCCTCGCGCTTGGCAATAACTGTCAGGCCGGCTCGCTTGCCAGCGGTGATGCCAGGCACCGAATCCTCAACGCAGCAGCAGCGATTCGCGGGCAGCCCCAGCAGGTCCAGCGCATGCAGGTAGATGTCGGGCTCGGGCTTGCTCTCCTTAAACTGCTCGCCGCTCACCACATACTCAAAGGCATCCGACAGCCCGCACGCATTGAGCACTTCCTCGATGCTAACCATGGGAGACGAGCTGGCAAGCGCCACGCGAACGCCACGGCGCGGCAGCTCTCGAATCGTATCCACGGCGCCTGGGTTAATCAAAGCCTGATAGTCGCGCGGACGCTTATGCGCCCACTCGTCCCAACGGGCCAACGCTTCCTCGCCAGTGAAATGCCCCTTACCGGCGCGCTCAAACCAATCGACCAGCATACGCAGGAAGAACTGATGCGAGGTACCGACCTGCCCATTCAACTCCTCTTGAGTCAGATTAAGCCCAAGCTCTTTGGCAAACGCGGCAGTCTCGCCCAGGTAGTAATACTCGGTATCGACAATGACGCCGTCCATGTCAAAGATAACGGCGTCGAACGGAAACGCGGACACGGCACCCTCCCTAACAAAAGGGCGCCCGCAAGCAGGCGCCCGAACCATGCATTAATCGGCGATTCTAACCCAGTAGCTTATCCAGCGCCACCGCAATACCATCTTCGTTGTTATTGGCGGTCACCATCTGGGCCACTGCCTTAACCTCATCGACGGCGTTGCCCATGGCAACACCGGTGCCGGCCCACTCAATCATGGACTTGTCATTCTGGCCGTCGCCAAACGATACGACCTCGCTGGCATCGATGCCAAGCTTGGGCAGTGCGCCGGCAAGCGCCCGCCCCTTGTCGATACCGGGCGCCATGAACTCGAAATAGAAATCAGCGGTGAACATGCCAGACAGCTCATCCGTGAACGGTCCGTACATGGCGCGCCAATGTTGCTGCAGATACTCGGGCTCCGACGCGCACA
>URAQ01000138.1 GCA_900545875.1 uncultured Collinsella sp. | reverse complement strand
GTCCGATACGGTTGGATCTACGCCGTCCGAGACGACGCTGGTACAGCCCGTTGACTATCGCGGCGATGGTTATGGTTCCATGCAGGAGTGGAACGCCTCGATGGAGGCCAAGCGCGATTCCCTGGAGATGCGCGCTCAGATCATTATGAATATGTATGGCGACTATGCCACCGATGACGAGCGCGCTGTGTTGCAGGGTTGCATCGACGGTGCGGGTAACCTGTTGACGATGGGGGAGGTCGATGCCAAGTCGACCGAGCTCGATGAGCTGCGCACTGCGCTTGAGGATGCTAAGCGCGAAGCGCTCGAAGCTGCCGCCGAGGCGGAGGCTGCCGAGGTCGCCGAGGCTTCGTACTACAACGCCGGTTACACTCCGTCCTACGCGTTCGCCGCGTCCTACGCGAACGGATCGGGCCTGACGCGCTCTGCGGGTGTCAATAACTACAACGGGCGCCGCGAGACCTATTACAGCAGCAATGTGCTTTATCACTATCGCACGGGCGAATGGACTCAGGATTCTGAGGGCTTCTGGCGCGATTCCGACGGCTATTACGTTGTTGCCGCGGGCGATAAGGCTCAGGGCTCCACGTTTACCGGTTCCAAGGGCGAGTGCAAGGTCTATGACTCCGGCTGCGCCGCCGGAACTACCGACTACTATACCGGTTGGTAATCTGCCATAAGGAAAATTGGCACATGATGGGCGGGCGTCTTTACTGAGCTTTTAGGCAACGTAAAGCCGCCCGTTCTTTATGTGCGTTCGAGTTAACAGAGCCCTTACCGTGGCGGTACGCTGGGCGTATGGGTGCGGGGCACACTAGTTCATGAGAAATAAGGTCTTTCTCTTGGAGGAAGTGGTCTTGTGAATGCTCGAGATATCGCCGTTGCCGCCGTCGCGTTGATGCTTGGCTGCCTTGGTCCCACGGCCGCGCTCGTCGCGGGCATGCAGGGGACATGCGGGGCTGCTCCTATCGTGGTCGGCGCGCTGATCGCGGCCGCGCTGCTGGGAAGTGCAGGTGTAGTTCTTTGTCGCGACGATGAGGACCAGGCGTCGGAGTCGCAGCTCTAACCGTTGTGAAGCTGATTTTTGGCCAAAGATGAAAAAGGAAGCCGCCGCGAGGGGAGTGCCCCTTGCGGCGGCTTTGCCATTGGATCTGCTGGCTACAGTATGCCGAGCACTACCAGCTGCTTTCTATTTCGCGAATCCTCTGGTAGAGCCAATCGTTTTGCGGCACTTGGATATCGTGTTTGGCGGCCAGGCGGCAAATGGTGCCCGCGAACTCCTCGACTTCGGTTTTTCGTTGTGCGATGCGGTCCTGCGCCATCGAGGGCATACCGGCGGGGTCGATTCCCTCGATGAGGTGCACCATTTGCGTCAGGTCTGCCTCGGTCAGCTCAACGCCTTCGGCGTTGGCGACCGCAAGCGTTTCGCGCATGGCGGAAACAAAGCAGCGACGTTGCTCGGAGCCCGGCTCCGTGGCGCTTCCGTAGGTCCCGCCGTAGGCCATGCAGGTCTGGTTGATACCGTCGTTGAGCATGAGTTTGGCCCACATGCGGTGCGCAATGTCGCTCTCGACGGTATGGGCGATGCCGCAGCGCGTGTAGAGCTCGTCGATGGCGGTAACGGTTGCAGGCTCGGTGCCCGCTGCCGCGCCAAAGCGAATCTCGCCCGCATTGGTAAAGGTGAGCGCGCCGTCGAGGAATACGGCGTCCATGCCCTGGCAGATACCCAGGACGGTGTGCTTCCAGCCAAAGCGCTCGGCAATCTTTTGCTCGCTTGTGATGCCATTGCACAATGAGGCGATGAGCGTGTTGGGTCCCACGACACGCTCCATAGTCTTGAGTGCTTGGTCGAGACCGGTGGTCTTGACCGTCAGGATGACCAGATCGGCGGGCGCTGCCTCGCTGGCACGGACGGACGTGAGATCGCAGGGCTTGCCGTTGACGGTGAGCGCGTCGTTCGCATGGCGCTCAAAACGGGCATCATCCATGACGTATTCGACGGCGTCGTTGCCGAGCGCCCGGGCGATCATGCTGCCGTAGAGCAGGCCGACGCCGCCCTTGCCGATAAAGGCGACCTTGTTGATCTGCATGTGAATCATCTCCCCATGTAAAAGGCGCCCGCGTAAGGGGCGCCTGATGGATTGTATGCTGCCAAGGTGATTGGTGGGTGCGCGGGGCGGCTGTTATAAAAAAGAAACGTTTGCCTGGACGCTACGCTGCAGGGCAGACCGCAAAGACATGCGCGTGGTCATGCCCGGCTCCTTTCATCGGGCTTTTTGCTGATGTTAAAGCGGTGCCGTGACGGCTCGATTTCTGCTGCGTTACGATACGTTCTCGATTGCGATTCCACGATGTTTCGGCTGCGTGACCATTGTGTTTCGCCTTGTCGGGGCGCTGATGGCGAAGGGAGGGGCCGTGCAATACCGCGTTGACCCCAAAAGTGGTAACCGAATATCCGCTCTGGGTCTGGGCTGCATGAGGTTTCCCGGTGCGCCGGGACGTCCGGATGCGAAGACAGCCGATGCCATCATCTCCCGTGCGGTGGAGCAGGGGATTAATTATCTGGACACGGCCTATCTCTATCCCGGCAACGAGGCTTGCGTGGGCGCTTCGCTTGAACGCCTGGGCTTGCGCGACCAGGTTTTGCTCGCAACCAAGCTGCCGCATGCTTCGTGCAAATGCGCGGAGGATTTCGATCGGTTTTTCGACGAGCAGCTGCGCCGCCTGCAGACCGACCATATCGACTATTACCTTATGCACAACATCACCTCGCCTGCGCAGTGGGAGCGCGTGGTGGCGCTGGGCATCGAGGACTGGATCGCGCAGCAAAAGGCTGCAGGGCGTATTCGTCAGATAGGCTTTTCGTACCACGGCAGCGCGGCGGACTTCCTTACGATGCTCGATGCGTATGAGTGGGACTTTTGCCAGATCCAGTACAACTACGCTGGAGAGCGATATCAGGCGGGAACGGCGGGGCTCATGGCCGCCGCCGAGCGAGGTCTCGCGGTGTTTGTGATGGAGCCGCTTTTGGGCGGACGCTTGGCAGGCAAATTGCCTCCGCGGGCGCGCGCTGTTCTCGATGGTGCATGCGATCGGCATTTGCATACGCCTGCCGCTTGGGGGCTCTCGTGGGTGTGGAATCATCCCCAGGTGACCATGTTGCTTTCTGGTATGACCGATGCCGCGCAGGTGGACGAGAATTCGTCACTGGCAGACCTCGCGTTGCCGAATTCGATGACGGCCAACCAGCTCGACACGATTGCGCGCGTGTTGATGGAGTTTGAGAAATCGAACCGTGTGCCCTGCACGGGATGCGGCTACTGCATGCCATGTCCCAAGGGTATTAACATTCCCGGCTGCTTTGCCGCTTACAACGCAAGCTATGCGCACAGCTGGTTTACGGGTCTATCGCAGTACTTTACGGCGAGCGCGGTGCGCACAAGCGAGGCCAAGCTGGTGAGCAATTGCGTCAAGTGCGGCAAATGCGCGCGCCACTGCCCACAGCATATTGATATCCCCGAGCGTCTCGATGACGTGCGCCGACGTTTCCAGCCTGGTCCCGTGACGGCGGTGCTTAAGGCCTTCGGCAAAACGCGCTCCTCATGACCCTTTTATAACTTGCGGTGGAATAGTTCCTGTTTGCGGCAGAATAGGGGCCAAACAGGAACTATTTCACCGCAACTGAGGGGGCTGTCGTGGACCATCGGGATTCATGTGATGATTTACGTGAGGTTCGTTGGGGCGTTTTGGGCGCTGGGCGCATTTCGCATCGATTTGCATCGTCGCTCAAGGAGGTGGACGGGGCACGGCTTGTGGCTGCCGCCGGTCGCACTCCTTCGCATGTTGAGGAGTTTTGCAGGGCGTTTTCGATTGATGCCGTGCACAGTTATGCCACAGCTGACGATAACGGCAATGCGGCTTATGACGCGCTGATTGCCGACCCCGATGTCGACGCAATCTACTTGGCTCTTCCGCATGGCATGCATACGCGTTGGGCCTGTCGCGCGCTGCGCGCCGGAAAGGCCGTGCTGTGCGAAAAGCCGGCCGTTTTGAGTGAGGAAGAGGCTCTCTCGATTGCCTCCACCTCTCGCGAGCGCGGCGTGCTGTTTATGGAGGCGATGAAGAATCGGTTTTGCCCGATGCGCACTCGCGTGAAAGACTTGCTTGCGTCGGGTGAGCTTGGCCGTATTGTCTCGATTGAAAGCGTGCAAAAGCTCGATTACGGCGAGTCTCCTTCGGGCTATCTGCTTGATCCGTTGCAGGGCGGCTGTCTATATGACATGGGCTGCTATGCGGTCGGTTGGTTTGAGGATTTGCTCGCGGGCGCGTGCGAGGTTTCGTCCCGTGAAGTTCGCTGGCGTGACGTATCGGGCGGCCGTGTCGATTGGGCCGACGAGATCCATATGAGCGTCGGCGGTATACCCATTCATATGGTGTGCGACGGCAATGCAACATATGAAAGCCGCTTAACGATTGCCTGTGAGCGGGGCTCGTTGGAAATCGAGCGTCTCCATCGCCCCGAACTCGCTCATGTGAAGTATTCCGACGGTCGAGTACTCGAAATCGATACACCATTTGAGGTCGATGATTTTTACGGCGAGGCGTCGCATGCGACGCAGCTCATTCAGACGGGGAAACTCGAAAGCCCCATCATGTCCCTAGCCGCCACACAGCGCTGCGCACGCATCATCGATGCGATTCGTTTGAAACTTTAGGGCGTGGGGCATGGCACCAGCGCTTGGAATGCCTGGAGGCCTTTGTCCCTGATGCCCCTTTTATAACTTGCGGTGGAATACGGTCTGTTTGCGCCAAAATAGGGCACCAATAGACCGTATTTCACCGCAACTGATAAGGGAGAGTTGGAGATGCTGACGATCGGGTGTCATCTTTCGACGACGAAGGGCTATCGGGCGATGGGGGAGACGGCGCTGTCCATTGGCGCCAATACCTTTGCATTCTTTACGCGCAACCCGCGCGGCGGCAAGGCGAAAGACCTTGACATGGATGACGTGGCGGCCCTGCGCGAGCTTATGGAGCAAAACGACTTTGGCCCGCTCGTGGCTCATGCCCCGTATACCTATAACCCCTGCTCG
>URAQ01000137.1 GCA_900545875.1 uncultured Collinsella sp. | reverse complement strand
CGGGTGCCCTACCGGGAGTAGCCCCGACGGTTGACAAAACTATAGGAACACCCAACGACTACATAGCACGAGAGTAGATAATCTCCCGGTTTGAGCCTGCATTCAAGCTCAAAGTGGGAGATCATCCACTCTCATTCGTTATGTGTCCGAAAATCCACGCTCGTTTCTACTCTTCTTCCTACATTTGTAGGAACAGTTCGTGGAGGCGGGTGTCGTCGTCGAGTTCGGGGTGAAAGGTAACACCGAGCTGGTTGCCTTGGCGCGCGGCGACGATACGGCCGTCGACTTCGGCTAGGGCCTCAGCGTCGCCGTGCACTTCGACGATGCGGGGCGCGCGGATAAACGTCAGCGGCACTTCACCGTCGATGCCGGCTACCTGCCCCTTGGTTCGAAAGCTGCCGAGCTGTCTGCCGTAGGCATTGCGCTCGACAAGCACATCCATGGTTGCTAAACGCGGCGTGCCCTTATCGTCATGGGCGGCAAGGTCGTGAGCCAGCAGAATCAGGCCGGCGCAGGTGCCCAGGACGGGCATGCCTTCAACAATGCGGGCACGAAGCTCCTCGAGCATGCCCAACTCATCAAGCAGCTTCCCTTGAACGGTAGACTCACCGCCGGGAAGTACCAGACGGTCAAAGTCCTGCTTCAAATCAGCCGCCTGCCTCAGCTCAATACAACGTGCGCCCAGCTCGGACAGCCTCGCCTCGTGCTCGGCAAAAGCACCTTGGACCGCCAGCACGGCGACCGTCTGGTCTGCGTAATCGCTCATGTGCGATCCTTTCTGCTGGACTAGCGTCCGCGCTCTTCCATGATGATCTCGATCTCGTCGGCGTTGATGCCGACCATGGCCTCGCCGAGGTCCTCCGAAAGCTCGGCAATGAGCTTGGCATCGGTGAAGTTTGCCACGGCCTTAACGATGGCGGCGGCGCGCTTGGCCGGGTCGCCGCTCTTAAAGATGCCCGAGCCCACAAAGACGCCTTCGGCACCCAGCTGCATCATCAGCGCGGCGTCGGCGGGGGTCGCTACGCCGCCGGCGGCAAAGTTCACGACGGGAAGCTTGCCCGTGGCGTGGACATCGCGCACCAGCTCGACCGGAACCTGCAGCTGCTTGGCAGCCTCAAAGAGCTCGTCGTCACGCAGGGCAACAATGCCGCGGATCTGCTTTTGGATCTTGCGCATGTGGCGCACGGCCTGGACCACGTCGCCCGTGCCCGGCTCGCCCTTGGTGCGGATCATCGTGGCACCCTCGGCAACACGGCGCAGCGCCTCGCCCAGATCGCGGGCACCGCAGACAAACGGGACGTCAAACTGGGTCTTGTCGATGTGGTAGACATCGTCGGCAGGGGAGAGAACCTCGGACTCATCGATGTAGTCGATCTCGATGGCCTGAAGGACCTGCGCCTCGACGATGTGACCGATGCGGCACTTGGCCATGACGGGGATGGAGACGGCCTCTTGGATGCCCCTGATCATCTTGGGGTCGCTCATGCGCGAGACGCCGCCTGCGGCACGGATGTCGGCCGGGATGCGCTCGAGTGCCATGACGGCGCAGGCGCCCGCCTCCTCGGCGATGCGTGCCTGCTCGGGCGTGGTGACGTCCATGATGACGCCGCCCTTGAGCATCTGCGCGAGCTCGCGATTGAGTTTGACGCGATCGGCCTTGCTGGTCTGTTCTGCCATGGTTGCTCCCTTGGTTGGCATGTGCATTGCTTGACGGAACATCCTATCGGGGAGCTGGGTATGGCGAAATACTCAGATTTCGAGATAATGACAAGGTCAGACTAATACCAGATTGAATGACTTAATAAGGTCAGGTGATAGGCTCATGCTTGACTACAATTTGGAAAAACGCGGCGGAGCATCGCTCTATGAGTATGTTTACCAGCAAATTCGAGATGATATCGTTGCTGGACGCATTGCGGCAGGGGAGCATCTTCCGTCTAAGCGTGCCTTTGCCAGCCATCTGGGAATCAGTGTCATTACCATCGAGAATGCATATAGCCAGTTACTTGCCGAGGGCTATATTTGCTCAAAGCCGCGTCGTGGCTACTACGCTTGTGAGCTTCCGGATGCACCGGTTTTGCCTTTGGCTGAGACAGAGCTTGATCGAGATTCCGCTCCTGCGGGTCTTAACGCACATGATGTTGATGGACGGGTCGAGCAATTCGACGCACTTTCTCCTTCCACTTTGGAGGCGGCGCGGCTTTGGCAAAGCGCACTGCGGGCGACGCTGGCATCCGAAGACGAGCGCGAGATCTTTTCGCCCGCACCGGCACAGGGCACCGCTCGGCTACGATGCGCAATCGCTCACCACCTGCGTGGGACGAGGGGCATGAATGTCGAACCCAACAACATTGTTATCGGTGCGGGCGCCCAGCTGCTCGATACCATGTTGGTTCAGCTGCTTGGAGCCGACAGGGTGTATGCCGTTGAGGACCCGGGCTATTTGCGCCTGACGCGCATCTATCAGGCTATGGGCTGCAAAGTTCGACATATCCCGTTGGATGATGAGGGCGTGGACTTGAGCACTCTGCAGAAAAGCGGGACCGATGTCCTTCACCTGATGCCGTCCCATCAGTATCCGACCGGCCTTGTGACGAGCATTGCGCGTCGCTATGCCCTGCTGAGCTGGGCCGCCGAGCAGCCGGGCCGGTATCTCATCGAAGATGACTTTGATTGTGAGTTTCGCCTTGCTGGTAAGCCGATTCCCGCGCTCGCGTCGATCGATGCCGCCCAGTCGGTTATCTACACCAACACGTTTTCGAAGAGCCTGTCATCGGCGCTGCGTCTAGCGTACATGGTGTTGCCCGATGAGCTGATGGAGCGGTTTAGGCGCAGCCTTGGTTTCTACGCCTCGTCGGTGAGTTCTGTTGACCAGGTCGCTTTGGCACGTTTGCTGGAATCGGGTGATTACGAGCGGCATGTGAACCGCGTGCGTGTTCGTGCTCGCGAGGCGCGTGATGGCCTGGCGGCGCTTGTACGGAAAGCGTTTCCGGCAGGGGAGGTCTCGATCGAGCATGCGGACGCGGGCCTTTACTGCACTGTTGTTGCGGAGCGCGGAACGGGTGGAAGCTCTTTTGCGCGGGCTCTCACGCGCTCGGGTATTCCGTTTATCGATATCAGTGACTGTTATTGGTGTGCCGATGGTGCATTTGTCCCTGAAAACTCAAGTCAAATTCTTGTTCAGTATGACGATCTGAATCCAAAAGTGCTAACTACCTTGGAATTGCAGCTAATGGGGGGCGCTCTGCAATCTAAGTGAGTAGACTTTTGGCATTTTGGCGACCAAGCCGTTTTACCACAAGCTATCTACCTGCGACTTTATAAAGCAATTTGGCTGGTCTGCACGGCAAGTTCGAAAAAGTCTACTCACTTGCCGCGCAAAGCTTCTGCATGAGAAAAAAAAATGGGGTTTTCAACAGTGCTTCGTCCAGCTCTCGGCAAGCTTTTGGTCAGTTGGGGAGGGCTGTTGAAAACTTAACAGTCCGTTCGGTGCCATTTTTGTTGCGTTCGCGCCAATGCGAGACCGATTGGGTTGAAATCCGTGTTTTCCTGTGCCTATGAAGGATCTACTTTGTGACATATCGGCTTTTAGGTACTGGCGTTTGCCTCCTCAAGTCCGCGCTTTGTGTCCGCCGTTTCCACGACCGGAAGAAGACCGGCAACGATATGATCTCGCCCGCAACCCGACGGCTGCAGTCGCGCTCGGTTTTCCGTTGTATACATTGGTTCGGACGAGAAACAAACGGACCTGCCCTGTCAGCATTAGGCAGCGGCTGTTCCTTGGTGAGCTCCCCAGGGAATCTGTGTTGGAAACGGAGCATGGATTTTTGGTCACGTCTCCTCTACTGACGGCATTTATCATGTCTCGACATCTGACGGATCTCCAGCTTCTTTTTGTGTTGGCGGAGATGTGTGGCTTGTTTGCGGTGTGTGCTCTGCCGGTGGCGCTTGAGGCGGAGCTTTCGCGTGCAATTGATTCGGGCGCGATTTCGACAACGTTCGGTTGGGTGCGCTGCCCGTCCGAGGACGGCATCACTTCAAGTTTATGGCGTCGAGACGCTTTGGTTTTGGGCAGAGACCTTGACCGTTTTTGTTCAGATGTTTGCGGGATGCGTTACGGCAATAGATTTATGGCGGTATCGCAACTCGTTCCAATGGGTGCCGCGTCGCCTTTTGAGGTCGAGGCGTATTTGTTGCTTGGACTGCCGCGAGCCCTGGGAGGCGAAGGGTTTTGCGGCATAGAGCTCAATGTCGAAGTGACGTTAAGCACAAGTGCTCGAGCGATTGTGGGAAAGTCCCGTGTATATATTGACCTGCTACTTTCTTCGCCGGACGGCAGGCGACAGGTGGCCATTGAATGTCAGGGAAAGGCCTCGCACGGACGCGCAGGGGATGGCTTGCGTGACGCCGATCGCATGACGGCCCTTCAGGCCATGGGCTACGATGTACTTCTCCTGACACACAGACAGATATCCGATGAGGATAGATTCCGCGCGATCGTTAAGGCCGTATGCAGGATGCTCGATGCTGAATATCGTGATAAAAGCCCGGATGAGCAAAGGGCTGAGGCATTACTCCGGTCTGAACTATTCGTTGACTGGACAAAATTGGGGGTAATCGACGGAAAGATGCCCGTTAGACGCAAAACAGCTCGATCGTGGACGGCTGCGGTTCTAAGTGAGTAGACTTTTGGCACTTTGGCGACCAGGCCGTTTGGTAACAAGTCATTTACCTGCGGCTTTATAAAGCAATATGGATGGTGTGCTCGGCAAGTTCCAAAAAGTCTACTCACTTAGTTTTTGACGAGCAACCGATGCCGAAGGCGGTCCTATTTCAGGGCGTTAACGAGTCCTCGAGACACAAAAAGGCCCGAACCGTGCGGTCCGGGCCTTATCGAGCTAGAGATTGTCTCTCAGACGGCTGGCTTAGCCAAAGTAGCGCTTGAGCAGGCCGGCGAAAGCCTTGCCGTGACGAGCCTCGTCGCGAGCCATCTCGTGGACGGTGTCGTGGATGGCATCGAGACCAGCGGCCTTGGCGCGCTTGGCAAGATCAGTCTTGCCGGCGGTGGCGCCGTTCTCGGCCTCAACGCGCATCTCGAGGTTCTTCTT
>URAQ01000136.1 GCA_900545875.1 uncultured Collinsella sp. | reverse complement strand
TTAGTGTCGCAAGGAGACCCGCCGTTGGAGTTAAAGGCAACCGTCCAAGACTCGACAGCTCCAAGTTTAAACAGCGTGCCCGAATCATTAATGTAGTAGAGATTGCCAGAAGCATCGGCAATGACCGGAGAGTCACAGTACTGGTAATGGCCAGCCGCATCATAAATCTGCGTCGCCTCTGCATCGCCGAGCGTATAGCGATACACGCCACCACCAGCAGAGTAGTTGACGTAATCCTTGCTATCCGCGCTGTTAACGGTGAAGTACACATAGGTCTTGCCGCCCTGAACACTCACCAGCGGAGTAGCAGCAATACCGTTGAGGCCAGCCGGCAGCGCCTTGCCGTCGGCAGCAGCGACCATCGTGGCCTTACCCGTCTTCAGGTTATAGAGAACCAGAGCAGAGCCAGTAGCCGTCTGTCCGCCGACAATCAGATTGTCACCAGACACCGCAGGGGCGCTCAGATTATTCGTAAGGCCCAGATCAACCGTCTTCTGTTCACTCAGCACGCCCTTCGCCGAAAGCGAAATCACATGGAGCTTTCCGTCGTGCGTCATCTGATAGAAGGTCGAACCATTGGACGGATCGGCAATGCAATCGGCATTTGCGACAGCGCCGAGCTTCATGGTCGAAACGACATCGCCCGTCGTCTTATCAATGCACTTAAGCGTGCCCGCGCTCGTAGGAACGATGGCATACTTATCCGTCAAAGCCGCACCAGTCCAGTAATAGCCCTCGGCAGGGTCGATGTTCTGCCAAGAAACTTCGCCCGTGGCAATCTTAATGCGTGCAAAGGAGCCGTTGCCGTAGGTCGCGTTGTAATTCTCGTCATACGAAATATCGACCGTACCAACATAGACGTACTCGCCGTCCGAAACGACGGTGCAGGAGCTCTGCGTCAAGTCCGTCAAACCGGGCGTCAGCCACTTGCAGATCAGCTTGTCTGCAGTAATCGCCTGGACCGCACCGCCGTTGAGCGGAACGATGATAAGGCCATTGGTGTAGATCGGACGAGAGGTATAACTCACCTTGGAGGCAAGCGGCGCAGAGGCAACCTTTTTGCCCGTGGACGAATCGATCTTAATGAGCTCGTTCTCGGTCGCGATGTACACAAAGCCGTTAGCGATGACAGGCTCGCTGCAGTTGGCATACTGCTGACCAGACTCGGCCTTCCAATCGAAGGCCCACTTAAGACCGGCGGCCTGCGCAGGCGTCTTGGCATCCGTTACGGTCGAACCGTTGCCACTGTTGCCGTAGCCGGCCCACTCGGCATCCCAATCAGGAGTCGTCGCGCTCGGGTCCACGACAATCTTGTCGGGATCGGGCATGGCCGAATCGTCGGTGGTATAGGCAAGCGTAACCTTATCGCCGCTCTTGAGCGTAATCTGATTGGCGCAGAGTAAGGAGGGCTCTCCGTTGATATACAGGTGCCAATATTTATTGGTCGCAGCATCCCAGGCATACGGCTTGTGATCGAACGGCGAGTTGATGGAATTGAGGAACCAGTACTCACCACTCTGGGAGCCGTTGTACGTAACGCCCTTGGCCTTCAGGACCGTCTCAATAAGGTTCTGAGCCGTAGAGCCCTCGGGCAGGGAAACATTGCTTGCCGAGCCCCAGCGAGTATTGTTGCCGTTGACATCGGGACCGATAACATCGACAGACCCAAGAACCTGGCCAGGAAGGGCATCGGCGTCAGCACCATACATAAAGGTGACGGCATCGCCCTCTTGGAGCTCATAGGCACCGGCGCCAACGTCGGCGAACTTGCCATTTACATAGAAGCGCCAATAGCTATTAGTCGCAGCATCCCAGCCATAGGACTTACTATCGAACGGCGAAGTAATGCCGTTGAGGAACCAGCCCCAAGACGATTCGCCAGCATCGAGAGTAAGACCGGTCTGCTCAAGGAGATCCTTGGCAGTAGAGCCCGCCTTGAGACTCGTCTGGCCCGTCGAAGCCCAAACCTGCTGCTTGCCGTCCTTGTCCTTACCAAGGACCTGAACGGAAGCATGGACGGAATCGGACGGCAACTTATCGCCCCAGCCACCGTAGAACCACGTAACGGTATCGCCAGCATGAATGGTGACATTGTCTGCCGTGTAGTCGCTCGACTTGCCGTTGATGAACAGCTGCCAATAGGTCGAATAATCTTGGGGCGTACCCAGCTCAACACCGTTGTACTTAAGGCTCAGAATGAAGGAGCCAGCAGCAACGGCGTCGATGTCATTCGCCTCAAGCGCGACCTTCGTAAGGTCAAGTGCGCTCGAACCGGACGTCACCACATACTGCGCGTTATCGACCCAAGTCTGAGTCTTGCCCTGGGCATCGCGACCAATGACGGTCACATTTGCGGCAACCTGGTCCTTAACGACAGGGGACGCGCTACCACCCGTAAAGGCAAACTCAATCTTCTGCCCCTGGGTGAGCTTGACGCCGCTCGCGCCAACCGAGGAAGACGCGCCGTCGACGAACAGCTGCCAGTAGGCATGAGTCGTCGGATCGTAGGCAAGCGTGCGGTCATCTGTCGGGGACGCGATGCTTTTGAGGTAGAAACCGTATGCCGTGTTCGGATCGTACTTCGCCTTGAAGCCCGTCTTCTCCTGCAGCTTAATGAAGGCATCCGCAGCCGTCGCGCCCTCATCGAGCTTGAGCTGCGTAGGTGCCACCCAGGTCTGAGCCTTGCCGTCGGCATCGGTGCCGACAATCGAGAACGAGACCTCGACCTGCTTCTTGGCAGCATCGCCGGTTTCTGTCGGGTTCTCTGTCTGAACGGCAGCCGCGGCGGCAGATCCTGCTTGGCCAGCGGATGCCGCTGAAGACTGCTCGCTCGCGGCAGGGCTCTCCCCCGTCGCCGAGCCTTCGTCGCCAGTTGCTGCCTTTGATGCGGCGGCACTAGCTGCAGGCGCGCTCCCAGAATCCGAAACCTCGGCGCCGCTCTGCTCAGCGGCACCGCCCGCAAGCGCTGCGTCCTCGCCCGGCGTCGTAGCCTGAGCCACAGCCTCGGCAATGCCCTCGGCGCCCTCGGCCCACAGCTGAGCCGGCGTGGTGCTGAAGGCCATCGCGAAGGCCAGGAATGCCACCAGGCAGCGCTTTGCCACGCCGCGCGCGATTACGCCACGGCGACGAAGCGAGGCACGCTGGCACTCGTCCTCAAACATATCCATTTGTCTCCTATTGTCTGTACTTGGAGCGTTGCCTTGAAGCTGCCCCACGTCATCGCGCATGTTGCGCCCGAGTTCCCCCATCGGGGTCCCCCTTCCCTCCAGAGCCCTATGCACACCGGCGGCATACGCCGCAGCCGCATGCAAGATGGGAGGCGATCCGACTTAACCTTAACGGCTCAGGCGCGCCGTCCGATCTGCGACGCGAACATCCCGAGCCAAGAGGAATTACGGTTACTGGTACAGCCGGGGACTTGCACCCCGATTCCCCCAAACGCGCAGGAAAACCGCGCATTCGTGCGTCTCCGCACCACCATCTAGGCCATCGATTAAAACCGTCAATATGCTATCACGCAAAAGGGCCTCGCACGCAGGCGAAGCCCAAGGTAAAAGCTATTGTTTGCGAAAGGAAAATGCGGTGACGGTCGCAGCCTCTAGCGCTTGCCGCCGTGGCTGTTGAGCCAGATATTGCGGCCCAGCATAAGCGCCAGCACCAGCGCGCTCACGTAGCCCATAAAGCCAATGACCGGGATACCAAACACAACCGGCTCGATGCGCGCGTAGTACACCACCGACGAACCGATAAACAAGCCGGCGATAACAATAGCCATCGACATGCGGTCGATAATTCCACCCAGCTGTCGCAGCGCCTTATCGCTGCTCATGATCTGCGTGTTCACCTTAAGCTGGCCGCGTGTGAGCATGCGCGAAGCCAAGCCCAGATACTCGGCCGCCTCGAGCGAGCCCTTCGCCGCGCGATAACTGCTCGCTGCAAAGTCGCGGCTCATCTCGCGCATGCGGGCGTAGGTGCTCTTCTCGTTTTTGATGTGCGTCTGGATGATCTGGATCATGTTGACGTTGGGCATGTACTCGGTCAACAGGCCCTCGAGCGTCACCATGCCGCGGGCGAACATCGTCACCACGCTCGGCAGCTCAACGTCATTTTTGCGCGCGAGGTTTAACAGCGAAGTCAAAAACTCGCCGATATCTAGGTCCTTAAGGTCAAGGCCCGCAAAGTCAGCCACGATAAAGTCCAAATCGGACAAAAAGGCCGAATGATCGAGCTCAGCCGAGTCGCCACGCGTCACGGCGAAGCGCATGAGCGAATCCTTGAGCTTGGGCACGTCGCCCTCGGCCACGGCGAAAATCATGTCCTTGACGATACCGCGGTCGTGGCTCGACATGCGTCCGACCATACCCAAGTCGATAAAGTAAACGATACCGTCTTTGAGGATGATGTTTCCCGCATGCGGGTCAGCATGGAAAAAGCCGTCATCAAGCACCTGCGTCGAGTAGTCCTCGACGATTGCGGCACCGATCTTTTCCAAGTCATAGCCCTCGGCCACCAAGCGTTCAGGATCGGCGATCGAAATGCCGTCGACGTAGTCCATAACCACCACGTGTTCGGTGCACAGGTCCAGATAGGATTTAGGGCACGTCACGCCATGAACGCTCTTATGGAACTCGTAGAAGTCGTTGAGGTTTTTGGCCTCGGCCAAAAAGTTGGTCTCCTCGCGAAACGAGGTCCACAGCTCCTCGACCACGCCGTGCAGGTCAACGAATTGATCGGTGTTGACGAACTTGGAAACGATACGCACCACCGAGCGGATGATATCGATGTCCTGCGCCATAACCTGCTGCGCACCGGGGCGCTGCACCTTGACGGCCACGTCCTCGCCCGTCACCAGACGAGCGCGGTGCACCTGCGCGAGCGACGCGCTACCGAGCGGGTTGGGGTCGATCGCATCGAACATCTCCCCCAGGCGCAGGCCGTATTCTTCTTCCAGACAGCTGAGTACGACCTCGTACGGCACCGGCTCCACGTCGGAGCGCAGACGACGCAGCTCGTCGCAAAAGCGCTGCGGCAGAATCTCGGACCGGTTGGCCAAAATCTGCCCCATCTTGACGAACATGGGGCCGAGTTCCTCGAGCAGGCGGCGCAAACGAACCGGCGTGAGGTTATCCCACACGCGG
>URAQ01000135.1 GCA_900545875.1 uncultured Collinsella sp. | reverse complement strand
TCTTCGTCGATTAAAAGTGCTTCGCGCGTTTGCGCAGCGGCGCTCCGAATGTGCCCCAGCTGAGTCAGGTCGATATCGATCTTGACGGGCTGGTGTGCGGCGTCCCACGAAAGCCATGCCACAATCTCGTCATCGATAATTTTGGCCAGATATTTGGGGACCTTTTCTTCCTTAAGGGGATGGGCGGGGTCCAGCGCCAGGCGCAGGCGTTGGTCGCAGGCGCGCATCATTTCACCGAGCTTGCTGCTCTTTTGCCTACTACCGTGGATGCGCATGCATTCCCAAAAGCCGTTTTGGCAACGGTAGATATGGATAGGATCCAGGCGATATTCGCAGTCCTCGTGGCGCTCGGGCGCAAAGAATACGGCCGAGGCAAACATGGTGTAGGGCATGGCCGTCTCCTCCCCAAATAAACTCGCCACGATGCCGGTCTTTCGGTGCGTGTCATAGTAGCGCGCCATGCGGACATACACGGCGCATGCCGCGTGGCGCAGATCGCGGTGGTGGCTGCGGTCGAGCCGCGAGTTACTTAGGTTGTACGTGGAGAGGGCGTTGATGGCGGCCATGAGTCGCTCCTCGCGCACCTCATCGGGCGGAAGGGGGAGCGTGGGCTCGGAGGTTTTGCGACGTTTGGGGGTCTGGTCGGACGGTGCCGGTGCCGGTACAAGGTCTCGTGCCGCGCGCCGCAGCTCGATAAGGGCGTTATCGAACATGACGGTTTTAGAGTCACGAAGCAGCTTGGGGTCGAGCCCATGGAATACGGCGTAATCCTGCAACCACACGCGTGCAAACCGATCAATGCCGGGCTCGAAGGCGCGATAGACATCCCAAAAGGCCTTGATCTTGTTAAAACCGTCGAGCGGGTCATCTACGCCAATGCCGCAAATCAGCTCATAGAGATACAGAAAGGCAAAGGACGTAGACGTTTCCTCGACGGTTCCGCGGCGCACTTGGGCACGCCAGGTAAAGTAGCCGCGCAGCTGCCGGTCGCTCATGGCGTTGTAGGTGGGAAAGTACGACTTAAAGGTGCCGTTGTAGGGACAGTCGTCCTCAAAGTCGGCCATCAGCAGGCCCTGGCGGTAAAAAAGCTCGGCTTCCGAAAGCCAGCGGCCCGCACCGCCCTTGGGGTCATCCTGCCAGCGCGATATCTCGCGCATTTTACGGTACTGGTCGGGGAGGAAATTCTGCATCTGTCGGCCGGTTTTGAGAATCGGCTCGTCTGCGTAGATTTCGTTTGAGAAGCGGGTGGACTGATGGGTCCGGGCCTCGGCCATAATGCGCTCGATGAGCATCTTGATGTCCTGGTCGGCCACCGCTTCTCCTCTCCTAACGCAGCTACGGTGACCTCATATCATAGCACAGCATCAAACAGATGTTCGAGATACCGCTGCGTTGATAGATTTAGAACAGGAGGGCGTAGATGACGGCGATGACGACGGAGGGGAGCATATTGGCCGTGCGGAAGGTCTGAGGACGGATGAGGTTGACGCCGACGCAGAAGATGAGCATGGAGCCTACGAGCGAAAGGCTGTCGAGGGCTGCCGTGGTCATGATGGGGGAGAGCGCGCCGGCAAACAACGTGATCGTCCCCTGGAACACGGCGACGGGCAGGGCGGAGAAAATGCAGCCGCGGCCAAGCGACGCCGTCATGGTGCAGACGATGATGCAGTCCAATGCGCCTTTCAAGGCAAGCGTTGACCAGTCACCGAGCAGACCGTCCTGGATCGATCCCACGATAGCCATGGCACCGATGCAGACGGTCAGCGATGTCGAGACAAAAGCGTTGGTGAACTCGTTATCGCCCTCACTGCCAGTCTTGCGCTTGAGCCATTCGCCAAGGTTCTCGATGGCGGCCTCCAAGTTGATGGCCTCGCCGATGAGCGAACCGAGCGCAAATGAGACGATGAGCATGGTGGTACCGGTGGTCGCTAGCGCCTTTCCATCGATGATGAGCATCTTTTGCATGGTGCCGCCCAGGCCGATAAACAGGACGCACAGCCCCGATGCTTTCATGAGCGTGTCTTGGATGCGCGGTGTAATGAAGCGGCCGCCCGCTAATCCCAAAAGACCGCCCGCAACTAAAAGCACAACGTTGATGATTGTTCCCAAGCCCGGCATGAGCCCTCCTGTATTGATGCCAACGTGGCAATCGTAGCAGAACGAAATGCGAGGCACATCGCGACTCATCTAATACGTTATATAAGTGGTGTTAGGAATGATGCGCAGCATTTAAGCCTCAGGTGGTTGTCGGGACATAGGGATAGTATTCAAAGCGCAGTGTCATAAGCCGCTGCGGGAATTCAATAGCCGCGGCGATGATATTGGCATCGCGGGCACGATCAAACCCTTCGAGTTCGATCTGATACGAGACGTCTTGCATAATGTCCAGACGCCGCCAGGCTAGGAGTGTGTCGCCATCGAATTCCAAGGTCTTGCCTCCATCTGGAGCAACGGCGTATAGACGCAGCTTGGCGGTGGTTGCGGGGTCGACAACCGTGACCTTTTTAATTTCGTTTCGAGTATTCTTGGCGCCCAACAAGGTGAGCAGTGTTGGGGCCACGACCTCGCCCGATGGCAAAAAGACGACTTCGATGGATTCGGGAAATGCGATGATGGCCGACTTGCGGACGGGTTGATTGGCGGCGGCAACTTCGATGTTCGCAGCGTCGATGACCTCTGTGTGGTCGAGCGCGGCAAGCACGCAGCAGTTACCTTCATCGATCTCTTGAGGATCAGCAAGCCCCAGACTGTCCGCGAGTTCGGAATCGTTTGGATCGGTAGCGGGTTCATTCGGTGCTTCGAGAGAAGCTGGGACGCTGTTTGTCGGCGACGGCGTGTCGCCCGCACCTGCTTCTTTGTCCGCGCTCTCTTCTTGTATGGTTGCGTTGATGGGTTCGTCGTTTGGGGGGAGCGTCTTGGCGTCAAACGCGGAGGGGAGAATTCCGATAGCTCCGGATCCGTTCCACTCCATTTCGAGAAGCGCCGGGTCGGCAAGAATGCGTTGCCTGCTTTGCGCGTGGGAATCGATTTCAAAAGGACCTGCCTCTATCCCTCGTGTAAGGCTGAGTGATCCGGCTGGCTTCTCGAAATGAGCGTCTGTGTCTTTGGTACTGACGGCGTAGAACAGCAGGGACGCTTCTCCCGCCGCGATGGCATCGGTGCCGGCTTTGGTCAGCCGCAATGATGCCGTGAATGAGAGGGTGGGCTGCGCATCGTCTGCATTCGCGGCGGCGCAGCCCAGACATATACCGCCTCCTTTCTCAAAAAACGTACCGTCGAAGGCGACCTTCGCTCCGTTCGCCGAGTCATCGACCGAAGCGATGTCGATGCGCAGCTCTAAATTGCATGGATCGCCATCTGCATCGAGCACAGCCGAGCGCCACGTGCAGACGGCGCACCCCGCCCGGGAGCCGTTTGCCTTGTTCGAACGATCGATATCCACGACTATCGAGCCGTCCGTATTACGACGAAGACATCCCGAGGTCGAGATTGCGGCCTGTGCGATCGAAAAACGCTTGCACGCAATGGCGCTCGACGGATTTGGTGCGGAGCTTAGGGCCGCTGGTAAGGAGTCTGCCATGACAGGAGTCGCCCAAGCGGCGACAGGCGTTCCGGTTGCGAGCGCGCCGCAGAGTGCGACGACGGGCAAAAGGTTCTTCGATGCCATAGGGTCTCCTTAGCTAATTTAGTGCGGCCTGTCCGTGTTTTGTTTCTGGCTGCGTTTGATGTGCAGACCGAGGCCGGCGGTCCCCGCGCCTGCTGCTGTGGCGCCTGCTGCCAAGAGCCATCGTCTGTCGCCTGTCTGCGCCAACGGTTCCTCGCGGTCGCCGCGGTCGAGCTCCGAGAGGTCGACCGTCACTTGCGTGGCGGCCTGCGCCTGTTCTTGCTGGGCAAAGGCCATGGCTGGCCCAAACGCTAGGATGCTGACGGCGGCGGCCAGGGCGACGGCCTTATGCCGTGTGCGCACCGGGCTCGACCGTCCAGGTGATCGTTGCAACCTGATCGCCTTCGCCGGTTACGCGGAAGATGTCGCGCGTGACGCGGGCGACGTTTCCGCTTGTCTTGAGCTTAATTTTGTCCGTGCCACCGGCAATGCCCTGGTAGCCCATGTCGAAGGCTGCATTCTTGGAAAGATCGAGGCCCGTTCCCTGCATTGCGGCGCTGGCGTTCTGGAGCGCGCCGTCGGGGCCGACCTTAAAGTCGATGGAGTTCTGCGCGGTTCCGGCCTTGGCGTCGGCGGCAATGGTCCAGGTGTTCATGGCGTCGATCTTCATGTTGGTGACATGGATGCCGTAGGCCGAATGATTGTCGATGGTGGTCGCGTCTTCTGAGGGGCCCTGAAGCGTGCCGTCGGCCTTGGCGACGAAGGGAATAACCGTCGGAACTTTGAACTCAACGTTGTCGATCTCGGTCCTGACCATTACCTTCGTGGTTCCAACGCGCCCGGCTGCCATAGCTGGCGTCGGGGCGGCGCCCATTGCGAGCGCGAGCGCGAGCCCTGCGCCCACGGCGAGCGCTCTGGCTCCGTTCATGTTCCTGGTGATGTCCATGGTCGTTCCTTTCTATTCGCCGCGGGCCGTCCCCGCGATGATTGGACGAATGCTGGTGAATTGCGTGCGGTGCCGCGTCGGCCGGAAAAGCTAGTTCTCGGCTTGCTCAACCCGCACCTTGACACGTGTCGGATTGCCGTGGCTGTCGAGGGTCTTGGCATCGAGTGCCTGGATCTCGATGTACGCCTCGCCTTCTTTGATGTCGCCGGCGGGGCACGTTTCGATTGTCTTGCCGGTCTCGACCACACCGGATTCGTACATGGTCTCGTCGTTTTGGATGACGCGGAATCGCTGGGGAAATTTATTGTCTTGGACGTTTTGCACGTTGACGCGCAGCTTGCCGTCCTCCTGCAGCTGAGCGACCGGTGCGACCGAAATCGTCATCATGTTGTCGCGGACGATGGCGTCGAGCTCATCTTGGATTTCCTGACGCGTTTTGCCCTCGGCCGTCGTAACCGAAGCGCCCGCCTCGGGTACGGGCTGCGACTGCCAAGCGTATAGTCCTACGGCGACAAGGGCACAGACGATGGCCAAGCAGGCAACGATGAACTTCTTGCGACGACCCAGGCCTGCAAAGTGGGGTGGCTTCTTCG
>URAQ01000134.1 GCA_900545875.1 uncultured Collinsella sp. | reverse complement strand
ACATCGCCTCGATGTCGCGCGACGAGATGAAGGCCGCCTACGCCGAGGCAAATGGTGAGACGAGCGGCAGCAAGGTGGGCTCGGCCGCCGGGCAGGCCTACCGCTTCGCGCACGACATGGCTGAGGGCTCCACCGTGGTGATGTACGACCCCTCGACGCGCCTCTACCACGCGGGCGAGGTGGCCGGCCCCTGCATCGCCGCGGCAGGTGAGGGCGTCACCTACGAGCGGGCCGTGCGCTGGCAGCGCGAGGCCCCGCGTGATCGGCTCTCAGCGGCCTCCCGCAACTCGCTGGGCTCGATCATGACGATCTTCCAGGTGGGACCGGACGTGATGGCGGATTTGGCCCGCGCCTGGGCTCCGGGTGTGGCAATGACGGGTGCTGCCGACGGCACCCCCGAGGAGGACGCCGGCGAGGCCGATGAGGCGCGCTACGCGACCTTCGACGACGGCATCGAGCGCATCAAGGACCGGGTGCTCGCCCTCGGCTGGGATGAGATGGAGGAGCTCACGGCGGGCCTGCTTCGCTCCATGGGCTACCACGCTCGCGTGATGCCGACAGGCCCGGACGGCGGGCGCGACGTGGTCGCCTCGTCGGATGCGCTCGGTCTGGAGAGCCCGCGCATCGTCGCGGAGGTGAAGCACCGCAAGGGCGCCATGGGGACACCTGCCATCCGGTCGTTCATCGGCGGGTTGCGTGCCGCCGACCGCGGGCTCTACGTTAGCACGGGCGGCTTCACCCGCGAGGCCCGCTACGAGGCCGACCGCTCGAACGTGCCGGTGAGGCTGCTCGACCTTGACGGCTTCGTGCGCCTCTACGTGGAGTCCTACGAGAGGGCGGACGAGGACACCCGCGCGCTGCTGCCGCTCGTACGCATCTGGTGGCCGGCGTAGGGCCTGCCACACCGTCATCGCTTTCCCAGGAGGTCAACATGTCAGACAAGAAACCCAGCAAGCCAGCTCCGAGGCCCGAGCCCGCGGGCTCCCACGAGGTGCGCGGGGACACCCGAGGCTCCCACACGACGATTTTGCCCGAGAGGAAGGGCGGGAACAAGAGGTGAGCAAGAAGAAGAGGGCTGCCGAAGAGGAGGCCCTTCATGACGACTCCGACCGCATAACCGCCGAGTACCTCGCCCGTCTCGCGCTCGAGAGCGTGCGGATGGAGGACTCCCGCGGCGAGGGACTCACCGGCTACGCGGGGCACCTGATGACGGCGCTATCGATAATCGTCGTCGCACTCGTCACGGTCGCGGAGCCGCTATTCTCCTGCTTCTCGTCCGTCTGGCAGAGGGAGATTCTCCTCGCCGCCTATCTCCTGTCGATGCTCTGCTATGCCGCGGGCTTCGTGCTCTGCCTCCTTGCCATACGCAGGAGGAAGTATTGCGTCCTCGACTCTCCGAAATCCATATCCGACGCCCTCGAGGGGGTCTTCGCCAGCGAGCTCGACGCCGCGAGGACGACATGTGACTCCCTGGAGGCCTACTACGCATCGAGGAAGGCTTACGACGACCGGACTGTCTCCCTCCTTCGCGCCGCCAATGCCCTGATCCTGATCGCGACCGGTGTGGTTGCGCTTGCCGTCGTCTTCTTCTCAGTCGTCGGGTTCGTCCTCATAGCCAGCTGACCGGCCTGAGTATCCGAAGTGCCGACGCGAACAGAACAAGTGATGTCCCTTCTGTGATGACGGTATTCTGTACCTCATCCGGAAACGACTTGTTGAAATCCGCGGAAGTGGGTAAGATACGTATCGATGGGCCCGGGATGACCGCTGCTTGCATGTCACCGGGCCTGAATCATGTCTATAGGAGGTGTTCGATGGCCGGGGCGCCCGAGCAATCTCTTCCGAGCTGCAACACAAGGGAATGGGCTGAGCGATGGCTCTCTCCCGCGCGGCTCTCTCCGTACCTCGCGGCGTGCGACGGTGATATAGAGGATGCGTTCGACCTGTACCTCTGGAACGTCGGGCTCTGCAAGGTCCTCGTCGCTGACATCTCCCACTTCGAGGTCGCGCTGCGCAACGCCTACGACAGGGCGCTGCGAGAGGGCTGGGGCGGCGAGGGCCACTGGCTCCTCGACGACGCCTCGCCGGTGCGCGCGCCGATCATGCGCACGAGCAGGTCGAAGCGGCTCCTCGACGTCAACGTGGCGAACCGCAAGGCGATCTCCCAGGCACAGGGGCGCTCCCACGACCCGAGCGACCCGGATCAGGTCATCTCGAACCTCATGATGGGTTTCTGGTCCCACCTCACCGACCGTAGCCGCGAACGCGACTTGTGGATTCCCTACCTCCACGCCGCGTGGCCGCGCGGTATCAACCGCGCGGAGTTGAACCGCACGATTTACGCGATCAACAAGGTAAGGAACCGCGTCGCCCACAATGAGCGTCTGTTCGACCCCGCGCGCGACGCGTTCCTGCCTACCGCCGTGGACGCCGACATCATCCGGCTGACGCGCGACCTATGCCCGGAGGCGGCGGAGAGGCTGTACGGGGAAGGCGGGAAGACGCCCGTGGAGCGTTACGTTTGCGCGCGCCCCGTACCGGCGAACGTGAGGCTATAGGGGCTCCAAGGCGACACCTGATGGTAGACTGAGCGGGAAGGTAGAGCGCGCTCCGACGGAAACGACGGGACACAGCTCCGCCTTTCCCGTGCCTTTGTGATGCGCCTGCGGAATCCACCGTGAGGAAACCTATCGAGGCTCACGGGGGTGATTCGCATGGCAAGGCATCCGAAGCTGACGCAGGAGATGGTGGGCGAGGCGGTCCGCTTCAAGGCGGACGGCCTTTCCAACGGCGACATCGTGTGCGCACTGGGGATCCACGAGTCCGCCTTCTGCCGGAAGGTCGAGCTGTCAGCGGTAGCTTAAAACTGAAAACTAAGGGTTCAAATTAGCTGCGAGCTAATGAATTCCCGTTCAATCCTTCCTACGATGTGCTGTGTGCCGGCGCGGTAGCCGGATCGTAGGAAGGATGCATTATGAAAAAGCCCGAGACCGAAATGCTGTTGAGCCGTCGCGCTGCGCTTGGCGCGTTTGCAACTGTCGCCCTGGGAACTGTCGGCCTGCTTGCCGGTTGTGGGAGCGATAAGGCAACTGTTACCGAGGACGCCGGCGATAGCGACAAGAAGGAAGAGCCCAAGAAGGAAGAGCAGGCAACGACCGATCTGGCTGTCGGCACGACCGTGACCACGAGCACTGGTCTCGCTGTCGTCGTCGATGCCGTTCAGACGGGTTTGACCAATTATGATGGCTCGACCATGACGGGCATTCACGTCACGTACGTCAACAACGGTGATGAGGGCGCGGACTACAACATCTACGACTGGAAGGGCGAAGACGCAAACGGTGCCCAGCAGAACCAGGGCTACTATAGCGAGGGTTCCGATGAGCTGCAGTCGGGCACTCTTGCTGCGGGCGGTTCCGTTTCGGGTAACATTTTTTTTGACGGCGACATCAAAAAGGCTCTGTACTTCGCCAACGTGTTTGATAAGTCTGCCACCGCAAGCTGGGTTCTTGCCTAGCGTTATGATGCCGGCAATTTGCAGGGAGGTGAGGCCATATGCCCGATAAAAAGTTGACCGAGGAGTTGCTCAACGAGCTGCTCGACGCGCCAAGCATCGATGGCTATATCAAGGAGCATGACTTTTCCGCCCCGTCGCTTTCGGAGTATCTGAAGCAGCTATTGCAAGAAAAGGGGTTGGAGCGTTCGCACGTCGTGCGCATGGCCGACCTCAACGAGACCTTTGGCTACCAGATCTTTACCGGCGCGCGCCATCCGGGTCGCGACAAGGTACTGCAGATTGCCTTTGCCATGGCGCTGACGCTCAAGGAGACCAACCGAGTCCTGTCGGCCGCCGGTGCCAATGTGCTCAACTGTAAGGATCGTCGCGACGCCATCATCATCTTTTGCATTGATCGAGGCTGCAGCTTGCAAAAGGTTAACGAGGAGCTGTACCGCTTTGGCGAGGAGACGGTGAGCTAGCAGCCGATACCGGGCTGCGTGGGGTTAATTAAACCCGTAAATGTGCGGGGCGCGGATGCCATACGGTGTCCGCGCCCCGCGTTATTATGGACGCTATGGATACTCAGGACCTCACATATGCCGACGACGAATTGGCGGTAGCGCTCGCAGAGCACCTGTCTTCGCTTGCCCGCGATGACAGCTACCGTGTGGACCGTGTACTTAAGTGCTCGCCGGTCGAGACGACCGAACTCGTTTACTTTGAGGGCTCGGGCGGGGGCTCGCTTGGCCCCTTCGTCCGAAAGCGCATCGACGCCTCAGCGCACATCGGTGGGGCCTACGAGCGCCTGTTTTTGGCCCAACGGGCGGGTCGCAGATTTGAGCACCTGCCAAGACTCGTTGATTGCCGCCGTGTGGGCGATGAGCTGAATGTGGTCATGGAGTATGTCGAAGGTGAGACGCTCGAGGCACTCGTAGGCCGGCTGGGCGCCACGCCCGATTACGCGCGCGAGTTGTTTGTCGCCCTCTGCGATGCGGCAGAAGAGCTTCACGCCGGATTTGAGTTAGCGGGGGAGACGCCGGTACCGGTGATTCATCGCGATCTGAAACCGTCGAACATTATTGTTTCGGGGGCACGATATGCGCCCGATGCCGGCATGACGTTTTCGTCCCTGGTGATTATCGATTTGGGAATCGCGCGCGTGTGGCGCGAGGGGGCCGATTCCGATACCGTTAAGTTTGGCACACGCCCCTATGCGCCGCCCGAGCAGTACGGTTTTGGCCAGACGAGTGTTCGTAGCGATGTCTACGCGCTTGGCGCGCTGTTGTTCTTTTGCCTGACTGGGACCGACCCCAAACCGGGGCGGGATATGCGCGAGCAGTGCGAGGCGTGTGACGTCCCCGCCCTGCTCGCCGATGTTATCTGCATGGCGATGGCGCTCGATCCGGCCAAGCGTTTTGCAAGTGCGAAGGCGCTCGGGTATGCCGTGCGCGCGGCGTACGGGCTGTGCCTGCCTGAGTCTGGCTCGATTGGCGCGACGGGGCCTTCAGTGACGCAGGTTGCTCCGCAAACGGCGTCATCTTTCGAGCGGCAGTCCAAGGGCGCCTCGCCGGTGGTTCCTTGTCGCATGAGCCTACTTTCCCGGATTCCGGAGCCCATCGGGCGTATATGGAACGGCTTTATCTATGCGGCGACCTTGCTGCTGCTGGTTGGAA
>URAQ01000133.1 GCA_900545875.1 uncultured Collinsella sp. | reverse complement strand
GCAATCGCAAGAAGATGACGGGGCGGAATGTCAATCCTGGTCTAACAGAGCCAAAAATAATGTGAGCAGGTATCGAAACAGCCGGCGCGTTCGAGCTGATGCCAACATATCGTCAGCATGCCGCTGCGGCAGCTCAGGCCCTACAGTATCACCCTCACCCGCAAACAACGCCACGAGCTCGCGTGAGCCCGCAACTGACGCCTTCCCGTATGCTCGGTGAAGCGTTGTTCGCACCGTCGATGGCTTCGTATCCGTCTCCTTGGCAATTTCCGCCGGCGTTTTCCCTTTGAGCAGCAGTCGAACAAACTGCTCTTCTCGAGGCGACAGGGCAGGGGAAAACGCCTCCGCATCGAATGGGTCAGACGCGTGGGCGATATCCGAATTGTTGTCTCGTTTTCTCCTTAGTAACATGCATACGAAGGCAGCGGCGATAGCAGACCCCATCGCAAGCAATGCAATGATCGCGGCATCGCTTGCGAAGTATGCCGCCTCAACAGCCGGAACAAGGCCAATAGGGACTGCCACGAGCACAGAACGGGCAAACACGTCGCTCTGCCCCCGACCAAAGGCGCGGGAGCAGCGAAACAGCGGGGCCACAGCCAATGCGAGATAGACCAACGGAATTAAAAGCGCAAGGCCAATTGATGCGGCAGAAACAGAGGGTATCCCCCATGGCTCGGGGACAATTCTCCATGAAACTCGACAGCAAAACAGCAGGCAAGACAGGACGGCTATTGTTTCTGTAAAAATCGCGTTCTGCAGGCGACGATTCTCTCTTTCGTCGGTCGGCGTCGCCCCCTGCGTCAAAGGAGAGCCCGCCGTGTCCCAAATAACATATGAGAGGAGCAACGCCCCAGCAAAGCACGAGACGCACGAAACGCCATGCAACAGCCAGATCGGTGCAAACACGAATGGAATAGAATCTCCGCGAGCATAGAAGGCCAAGTCAACCCACTCGGGAACCGTTGCAATAACACCAAGGAAAACACCGATAGCACCGAGATGCCTCGGCCGTCTCATTCCCCCCTTGCATAGCGCAGCACCATGAACAAACGCCGCGAGGCATGCGCCCAGGATAACGAGCCAGGTCATTGCACCTGACGCCAGGCCGATTGAAGATGAAAACCGGTGATAAGGGGTGACCGCCATTACGACAAGCGCAATGGCGCAGGCAGATGTAGCAGAACGGCGGGAAAAAAGCATATGGCCTCCATAGCGTGTCATTATATCGCTCGAGCCACTCGTTTATCTCTGTTCCCACACCAGCCAGCATCAACGATTCAGGCGATCTCCAATCCGAGCCAGATCACGGTCCAGCTTTTGTCCGCAGTCCCCGCTCCAAAATGGGATGCGGTTTCCTTTTGAGCGCCGGTTCGGAAAGTCCGTCCCGTTCCAGGCCATTATTCTGGGATGCAGCTTCCGCAAGCTGCCCCCTTTGGAAAGCGCATCCCATTATTTGGTTGAAAACCGGTCCCCCACTTTCCGAACGAGCCGAAACGACCCGAACCGATCGGACCACCTCATCCCCGTTTCCTCGCCATCTGCCCGAGCGTGCTACACTAGCAGCATCTATGCCACCGCGAACGGCTTGGCCCCGCGCCCGCCGCTCGCAAACGAACTTTAAACGCACGAGGGTTGGCCATGCCGCTTTTCTCGCAACATACCGCCCGGTTCTCGCCGGACGTTCCTTTGGAGGGCACCAGCTCTCGCGAGCTGCTCAAGCGGTACCAGCCGCTCGAGACGCTTGCGACCGGCGGTTTTGGCTCCATCGAGATCTGCCGCGACACGCACCTGCGCCGCCGCGTCGCCATTAAGCGCATCCCCCTTATCAACGGTTCCGGCATGCCCGCCAGCGACATCATGGATGTCCTGCGCGAGGCGCACACTGCCGCTATGCTTCAACATCCCAATATCGTGCAGGTTATCGACTTTACGCACGATACAGCCTATGCCTACCTGGTTATGGAGTATGTCGATGGCATGTCGCTTGCCGAGTTTTTGCACCGCGTGGACGGCCACTCACTCACCTTTGACGAGGCCGCGGCCATTGCCGACGCCCTGGGCCAGGCGCTCACCTTCGCCCATAGCAATGGCGTGCTCCACCTGGACATTAAGCCCGCCAACGTGCTCATCGACCACTCGGGCAATGTAAAGCTCACCGACTTTGGCATGGCGCGACTGTCGTCCGCCGGTGGCTTTGGCGGCTCGCGCGGCGGCACCATCGGCTACATGCCGCCCGAGCAGCTCGATATCGAGACCGGCACGGTCGATGAGCGCGCCGATGTCTTTGCCCTTGCCTGCGTTATCTATGAGGGCTTGTGCGGCAGCGCTCCCTTTATGGCGGCCACGCCCGCCGACTCGCTCGACCGCATCATCGGCGGCGCCACCTATCCCAGCGAGCTGATACCACACTTTCCCCCGGGAGCCGAGGCCGCGCTCATGAGCGCGCTCTCCCCCATGCCGCAGGACCGCCCCAACAGCATCGAGGCATTTTGCGACCAGCTCCTTGCCGGTCTGGGCAGCGTACGCGAAGGCCGTCGCAGCCTGGAGCAAATGGTTGGCGAGCTTTCGGATGACGAGCAGGAGCTCGACGATATCGAGCCGTCGCACTACGAGGACGACGCCATCGAGGTCGACCCCGCACTCGGCTGGGCGGGCACGCGCTGGAGCCATGCGCGCGACTACACCATGCGCGCTATCTCGGCGCTAACGTGCGGCACCTTTAGCTTTTTGCTGATGCAATCGGCCGGGGTCGCGGCGCTTCCCGGCCTGGTCATTGCGGCCATCGCGATCGGAGCGGCGGCTGGCCTGGCCCCCCAGATTGGCTCGGCCATCTCGGCTGTGGGCTTTTTGGTGCTCATGGCCAACGCCACCATGCAGGCACAGGGCATCCTGTCGATGCTGCCCGTCGCGGTGATCTTTGCCGCCGCCATGTCCGGTTGGTGGATCGCCTGGGGTCGCACCGAGACTGCCGCGAGCGCCACGTTCACCTGTGCACTCGCGCTTGGCTGTCTGACCGGCAATACCTTCCTGGCAGCTGGGGTCGCCGCCGGCGTCGCGTCATTTTGGCTCGGCCCGGCAAGCGCCGCCGCGGCAACGGGCATGGGCGCGCTTTTTGCCCGTCTGGCCACGGTCGCGCTTTCAGCCGGAGGCGTGCTGGGGCTCGGTAACGTTGCCGCAGCGCTGGGAGACCCGCTCCTTTGGGCTGCCTTTGTGCTGGTCGCGGCAACTGCCGCAGCATCATCCGCGCTGCTCAATGCCCATGCCAAGCGTGTCGATCAGGGCTCAAACCTTGCCGCAATCGCCACCATCGCTGTCACCGGCATCGGCTGCGCAGCGGCGTCCTGTCTTGCACACCATATGGAAATTGCCAGCCTTGCAGCCGCGGTCATCGCCAAGGCGGCGGTTGCGGGAATCCTATCCTCTATAATCGTTGGGATATGCCTATATTTGCTCGGATACCAAAGAACCTATACGGAGAGTGATCTTTCGTGAACTTCCTGAACATCTTCGAGGACCACGTGGCCGGCATCTTCGGTGCCACCCGTGCCCCGTTCTCCTTTAAGAAGCTTGCCAAGCAGGCCGCTCGCGACATGGAGGATCAGACTCTGGTGATCAACGGCGTCAACACGGCGCCGGCACTCTATACCATCCTTATCGCCGCCGACGACGATCCCATGCTCGCCCCGTTCTACCCCGAGCTTTCGCGCGAGGTCCGCGAGTTTGTGAAGGCACAGGCCGAAAAGCGCCGCTATGTCTTTGTCGGCGAGCCCCTCGTGCGCTTTATGATCGATCCGCAGCTGCGCGCCGGCAAGTTCTCGGTCTTTGCCGAGAACGTCGATGCCCCCACGCTCGGTCGCCTGTACGAAGAAGAGCGCGCCTATCAAAACGGCCTGGGCCAGAACAACTCCGCGGCAAGCCGTGCCGCCAGCGCCCCGCGCGCCGGCCAGCAGCAGTTTGCTGCCCCGCAGCAGCAGCGCCCCGCCGCCATGCCCCAGCAGCAGCCGACGCCTCGCGCCGCCGCTCCCGACCCGCTTGCCGTGGCAGATCCCTTCGCGCCTAGCGTCCCCGACCCCGCCGCTCCTATCCCGGTGCCGCAGACCGTCTCGCGCGACGCGCTTGCCGGCATGGGCGGAGCCGCCGCGACCGGTGCCGCCGTGGGCCTAGGTGCCGCAGCCGGCATCGCCTCCAACATGGCGAGCACTCGCGCCCCGCAGCGCCCGCTCGCCCAGCTCGTCGATGTCGTGAGCGGCGAGAGCCATAGCATCACCTCCGCACAGGTGACCATCGGTCGCGAGCGCTCGGTTTCCGACATTGCCCTGCGCGACCCCAACGTGTCGCGTCGCCACGCCCAGCTCACCTTTACGGGCTCGGATTGGTCGATCGAGGACCTCAATTCCACCAACGGCACGCTCGTCAACAACCGCCGCATTACGCGCTGCCCGCTGCGCAACGGCGATCTGCTGACGTTTGGCCTGAGCACCTTTGAATTTAGGGGATAGTCGCTTATGAACATCGATATCGTCCTTTTTGCAGGCCGCATCGTCTTGGTCGCCCTGCTCTATATCTTCCTGTTCGCCGTCATGAAGACCGGCGTGGGACTTGTGCGCGGGCAGCGCCGCGACTCGGCTATCTGGACGATTGATGTGGACAAGGGTCCGCGCGGTATCCGCGGCATCCACGTAGACATGCTCGGCCCCGTCATCGTCGGTCGCTCGCCGTCTTCGGACATCTGCATCAACGAACCGTTCGTCTCGGCCTCGCATGCGCGCTTTTCGCTGCAGGGCCCGGCGCTCATCATCGAGGACCTCAACTCGCTTAACGGCACGCTCGTCAACGGCCGCCAGCTCGTGGAGCCCGCGACGCTGCGTGAGGGCGACGAAGTCCAGATTGGCGACGTGGTCATGAAGGTGAACCGTCGATGATCGACGAGGAGAACAAGTCCGCAACTATGACCGAGGCACCGGCCGCCGCCACAGCTGCGCCGGCCCACGCCGCTCCGGCGGGCTCCGCACCCGTGGAGCCCGAGGACACCGTGTTCTCCCTGCCTCTTTCGCATGTAACGCATGATATTTCGGATCTCGCCGATAACGAGGACGAAGAGGATGCCGTAGCGGCGCCCATCGGCGCACATGCTGCGGAACAGCCCACAGCGCCCGAAGCAACCCCGGCGCCGGCTCACTTTGCAGAGCCCGTCGCCGCGGCAATCAACGAGAGCGCTGCGGTGTTTGCGGCACCCGAGC